>JARROY010000221.1:0-4544 GCA_037383445.1 Anaerolineales bacterium
GCCGCCCGACGACCGGAGCTTGTGACTCGACTGGTGCTCGCGGAACCTCCGGCATTGGGTCTATTCGTATCGGTTCCTCCCGCCTTCTTTCAGTTAGCCCGGCCAGCTTGCCGCGCCGCGCAGCCCACATACAGCCGATCAGGATCGGCAGACCGATCAAGAGATTGGCGATATCGTTGGGTAAAAAGCCCTGCACCAATTCTTCCGAAGAATAAATCAGAGTCCGGTTTGTCAGCCCCACCACAGATACAACCGCCATCATAATGGCAATCAGTGAAGAAGTCATATAAATCGGCTGAAGCCCACGATTAATTGGTAATGATTTTTGCTGGTTTAGCTTGATTGTCATGCCAATTTCTCCCTTCTGGTTTCACAGCAATCACATAGGATTCCATTTTGTATGGACACCTTTTATTATACAGAGCCTTGCTGAGTAACAGATTAATTTCCCTTGGTACTTATTCCTTTCTAAGCTAGCCTTTCCTTGTCATGATATAGTTGACTCCCCTTCCAGGGTAAATACTGCCACTTCCGGCCGGCAGTTAAAGCGGATAAACGGACGTACCATCCCAATCCCAGTATTGGTGTACAAGGTCATGCCATTTACATCATATAAGCCGCGCGGATATTTTTGAGCATATTGGGGGGTGATGGGAGGCCCATAAAATGGAATATACACTTGTCCCCCGTGTGAATGGCCGGAGAGTTGAAGAGCAAAACGCCCAGTCGCGGCGCTGATATCAGCATAGTCTGGTTCGTGCATCAGCAAAATCGCGCAACCGTCTTCAGGAAGCATATTCAAGACGGCATCCAAATCCTGCATCCTCTCCGTATAGTCATCCAAACCGCACAAGTGAAGCTGTGACCCCTCTCGCTCAAAGGTCACGATCCGGTTGCACAGATCGGTAATTTCACTTTGTGCCAGCATTTGGCGCACCAGATCAGGGTCTTTCCAATGGTCATGATTTCCCAACACTGCATACACACCTTGGGTGGCCTCCAATTGTCCCAGCAGTTCAATATAGGCAGGGATTTCATTTTTGGCGGTCTCATGATCAATAATATCCCCCGTAATCACAATCAGGTCCGGAGTTTGCTGATTGACGATTTCAACTACATCAGCAAATCTTTCCGGTGTAATCCAGGGACTGAAATGCAGGTCTGAAATTTGTACGAGTTTCAAACCATCAAAGGCAGAAGAAAGTCCCGGCAGGTTCAACCGGATTCGGTTAAGCTTGAAACCCAGGATTTGAATCTGAAAAAATTCGTAGACACCAAGTACGCTCATGGCGGCTGCCACAAAAAGGTTGCGGGCAGCTCTTAATAGCCCTCTGCGAGAAATTTTCTTGTCTATCTCATCACCTCCTCGTGAAGCAGAACCGTCAGCGCTTTTTCCAGGGCAAGCAGGTCCTCTTCCGTATTATAGGCCTGCACCGAGACCCTTAAAAAGGGCTTCCCTTCCCACCGATACACCGGGACCTCGACTCGATATTCACGATACAAACGGTCCTTCAAGCGAGAAACCTCAAGTTCCGGCAGGGGGATGGCAGCCATTTGTCCCAACCATTCTTCCCCGTCTGGACATAACTTGACCAAGCCGGTTATCTGGTGAATTCGGTCCCTGGCTTGGATCACCATAGCATGGCATTCCGATCTGACTCGCTCCCAGTCATTTTCCTGCTGAAAGCGAATCGCGTCCTGGACGGAGAGGAACGCTGACATATCCCGGGTGCCTTGCCATTCATGGTAATCCACAAACTGCGACTCGGAGGGATACTCTGCTTGGTAACCCCAACTGATCACCAGAGGGTCGAGCCAGGCCTGGATCTCTTTGCGCGCATACAAAAAAGCCGATCCCTTGGGCGCGCACAACCATTTATGGCAGGCACCGGTATAGATATCCGGGGCAATCTCGTTCAGGTCCACTGGAATCTGTCCCGGGGCATGGGCGCCGTCAATGATCGTCAGGATGCCGGCATCTCGTGCCCTGCGGCAAATCTCAGCCACAGGGAAGATCAATCCCGTCTGGCTGGTGATCTGGCTGAGAAAGATCACTCGAGTTCGGTCGGTGACTCTTTGCCAAAAGTTCTCCACAAACTCCTCATGGGTGCTTACTGGTAGAGGGACAGCACATTTTGCATACGTTGCGCCTGCCTGGTTTGTCATATAGCGCCAGGTACGGTCCATTGCGCCGTATTCATGGTCAGAGGATAAAATCTCATCCCCCGGCTGTAACTCCAGATTTCTGGCGACCATATTGATCGCTGTCGTCGGGTTGGGGAAATAGACGAGGTCGTCGTAGGGGCAATCCAGATAATCAGCCAAAGCTCTTCGAGAAGCCTTCATCTCTGGCACAATCTGGCGGTCAAGCAACTCGACCGGTTGGCGTTCGACCCTTTTTTGCCAATCAACCATGGACGCAAACACTGGCTTGGGACAAGCGCCAAAAGAGCCGTGGTTGAGAAAATGAATTTCAGGATCGAGCAAAAATTGGTCTTTAAATCGTGCTGGCATCGGAATAGTGTCGCACCTCCACCGTTAAGTTGACCCCATCATACCAAAACAATCGGGAAACAGTCCATTAAGAAAATCATCATAACGGAATGCCAGCTTACATCCACCAAGGCGCAAATTAACTTTTTGACAATCACAAGGATGGCAAGAAAGCCAACCAATGGTATACTGAATTCAAGAAAAAATTTGCGGATTCCCTTGGATCAACATCGTCCTTTTCCAGATCCGAGATAAAATAAAATTATTACTGCGACATTTTTATTCAAACTTAAGGTAAACCTTTGATGGAAAAACCCGACCATTTCATTGGAACCAATATCGGAAAATATAACCTGGTCGAATTTCTCGGCGAGGGTGGTATGGCCAAAGTCTACAAAGCCTACCACCCGGAACTGAGGCGATATGCGGCTATTAAAATCATGCATCCGCACTTCTTTGAAGACAAAAAAGTGCTCGCCAGGTTCCAAACAGAAGCTCAAAACCTTGCCATGCTGCGGCATCCGAATATTGTCCAGATCTATGATGCTTCGGTCTCAGGAAAATTCCCATACATTGTGATGGAATATGTTGAAGGGAAAACCCTCAAGCAGTTCATCAAGGAATACAATCAAAGGCATACCCGAATTCCACTCAATTACACTTTGAGAATTGTTTACAGTGTCGGGTTAGCGCTGGCATTTGCCCACCAAAACAAGATGGTCCATCGAGATGTTAAGCCAGGCAACGTGATTTTGGAAGATACCGGTCGCGTGGTCTTGACCGATTTTGGGCTGGCGCAGTTGGGACACGAGATCGATGAAAAAGAAAAAGATTCTGTAGAGGGCACCCCGGCATATATCTCACCCGAGCAGGCCCTTGGCAGACCCGCTGAATCACGTTCAGACCAATATTCATTAGGGGTTATCTTCTTTGAAATGCTGACTGGCCGCCAGCCATATGATACCAAAGATCCCATCACCATGGCGATCAGTCACGTAACCAACGAAATCCCGTCTCCGAAGGAATATTACCCGGAACTGGACGATGAAATCGCCCAAATCGTGATCAAGTCCACGCATAAAAACATTAATGAACGTTTCGGTAATCTAGCCGAGTTTCTCAACCAGATCACCAAAGTGCGTATTAAAGCTAAGACAGCCAAACTGCCCACCGCCACCCTTAAAGACCTGGAAATTTCTGCCGAGGACGTAGAATCATGGTCGGTCCCGGCAAGGGAGAAAGAAGACAAACGCTCAGTAGTCTGCCTGCACTTCGTCGATACCGGGCAGGTGCTCGATCTGGAATTGAACCGTGAATACATGATCGGGCGCCGGCATAGAACCCAACCGATCTTACCGGATATTGATCTGACCCCTTTCAATGCCTATGAGTGGGGTATCTCAAGACTGCATGCCTCTCTAAATGTGATGAAAGACCAGGTCAATATCACCGATATCGGCTCCTCAAACGGCACCTGGTATGCCGGTAAACGTCTACCGCCTAACAAGCCGCAGGAATTAAACCACGGTGACCTTATCCATCTTGGAAAGCTCAAGATCCAAATCTTGATCTATGATTGAAATCTAAGTCAAAACTTAGCTGATGTACCCCTTTGGGGCCATACCATTCGCTGTATGCCCCGTTTTTTTCAGCAATCCCTTCCCCCATTATGCCAGTTTTTTATAAATGCCTTCGCTGCGGGTCATGATCGTATGCTCGGTCATCCTACCTGGTAAAAGAGCAATCTCATCACTGGAATTAACCAGAAGGTGATTAACTTTTCGTTCGTTTAACACCTGCCTAGTCTCAAAAAATAATACAAATATTACCCGGGTTTTCTGTAACAATTTTCGACTTTATTCGTCATACTATATACAGGAAAGTGTGAATAACTCAGTTCCACGATCCAAAAAACACTAGAAATTCAAAATGAAGAAGATCATGATTGAAGTAAACATTTCCAAACGATTGGCAGATTGCCTTGATTGGATCCAAAAAACTGGCGGAAGCATCGAGGATGCCGCTTCCCGCTACCCTAACTACTGTCAGGA
>JARROY010000222.1:0-4534 GCA_037383445.1 Anaerolineales bacterium
AAAAATTTCTGTTAATCAAAAAACCTGTCGGAGAAGACACCGGCAAGGTCTGGTTGAACACACCTAAAAATCATATCGGCGCTGTGCGTCGATCATATCAAGGATATAAAAATGAAACACCTAAAAATATTCTTACTTTTGACAATTCTGCTGACCGCCTGTGCAAACCGAGATGTCAGCACCCGTAATCTCCCCTCCAATACAGCAACCAAACCGCAACCAACCAGCACCCCAACTGACTCTGTACCAGGGTACACTCCTGCTTTCGAGCCATCCGGATGTGCTTTTCAATTACCCCCAGGTTTGGAAGAAGGACAAGATGTTGAATGCGGCTATCTGGTCGTTCCTGAAAACCGCGACCAGCCGGATGATCGTCAAATCAGATTGGCGGTGGCTATCTTCCACAGCCCTTCCACCACAGATAATCAGGTCCCAACCGTCTATTTGGAAGGCGGACCCGGGGTATCTGCCTTAAAACCACTCCAGTACTCCTTTAACAAATATCTTCCTTTCCTGCAAAAAGGTGACTTGATCATTTTCGACCAGCGTGGGGTTGGTCTTTCACAAACGGCGCTGGACTGCCCAGAACACCTTAATTTAATCGACCAAAGCCTGGAAGATCACCTGACACCTGAGGAAACTAAATCCAGATTGGTTGAGGTCTTCATGGCCTGCCACACTCGTTTACTTAAAGAAGGCATGGACTTCAGTATGTACAATACACGTCAATCCGCTTCCGACCTGGCAGACCTGCGGACTGCTCTGGGGATTGATTCCTGGGACCTCTTCAGTGTCTCTTATGGCACCCGGCTGGCCCTTGAAGTCATGCGGCAGTACCCTGAGGGAATCAGGAGTGTTATCCTCGATTCGGTCGTACCTCCCCAAGCCGATCCAATTGCAGAA
This sequence comes from Anaerolineales bacterium, assembly GCA_037383445.1. Classification (GTDB taxonomy): domain Bacteria; phylum Chloroflexota; class Anaerolineae; order Anaerolineales; family UBA11579; genus UBA11579. Next base: position 904 of record JARROY010000222.1, read on the forward strand.
GCGAGTGGTAATGTAGCCGCTGCACTGCAGGCCTTCTTCACAACCTGCCAGCAGGACCCTGGCTGCCAGCAGTCCTATCCAGAACTGGAAACCCTGCTCTTTGAGCTTGTAGCAAACCTAAATGAAGCCCCCGTCCGGGTCCCGATAACCAACATGCTGACAGGCAAGCAGTACAATTCTGTGATGGATGGAAACACCTTTTTGGGTGTGGTAATCAAGTCGCTATACTCATCAGAGATTTTACCGATCATCCCAATGATGGTGTACGAGACAGCGCAAGGAAATTACAACAAACTCAGCAGCCTGCGATCAAGCTTCTTAACCAACGCTGAATTTCTCTCATCCGGGATGTACTATTCTGTCATTTGTCATGAAGAAGCCCCTTTTTCAAATCCGGATACAGTGACATCTTCCCTGGCACAATATCCTCAACTGGCAGAATTCTTTGAAAATTCGCTTACCAACAGCCATTCCACATTTGATTTTTGTGCGAATTGGAATACCGGTCAGGCTGACGCAATCCAAAACCAGGCAGTGGAGAGCAGTATTCCAACCCTGGTGCTCGCCGGGCAATTCGTTCCTTCCACACCACCAACCTGGAGCAAGCTTGTATCCGATCAGCTTGAGAACAGCACCTATGTCGAGTTTCGAGGCGTCGGACATGTTCCTAGCCTCTCACACCCATGCCCCAACAGCATTGCCCTTGCATTCCTCTCCAATCCATCCCAAAAACCCGACAGCAGTTGTGCTCAAGGGATGAAAATCAGCTTCCTGCTACCACAGGAACTCACCAGCTTGAAGTTTGCAACTGCTGTAGTCCCCGAATACGGTATCACAACCATTGCCCCCGAAGGCTGGATTGCCGTCAAACCGGAATATTACATTTCTCCAGACCAAACGGTGGAATTGGTCTTCAGCAAAAATTCAACCGATCCATTACAGGCATATCTGGCAGGCTGGGGGGCAGGAGACTCGCTCGGGTCAACCACAATTAACGACCTGACTTGGGAAGTGTATCCGCTCGCCCTGCCGGATGAAAAGATTGCCGGGTACACTGCTGTCAGTCCTGATACAGAGGGCTTCTATTTTGTCCTGATCATCGGCTCGGAAGAAATGCAAGACTCACTGTATACCTACGTATTCAATCCTGTCCTAAAGAACTTTACACTGGTAAATTGATCGAATTAGGTACCGGATCCTCTTAACTTCCTTTGATCTCTTGAGGAAAAAACAGGGAGCGCGATGCTCCCTGTTTTTCATTTAATAAAATTTCAATTAAACACTCTGATCAACAAATGTCCTGTGAAAATAGGGACATTTGTCCTGATCAAACTTAAGAAAATTTATGTATACACCACAAAACCGTGACGATACACTTTAAGCAGGATGCTCATAGATGACAAAAGAAACAAAAATTTCAAAAAATTCAGAACGAAGCTTTTCACCTTTCTATGAAAAGATCATCCCGGTAGCAATCACCACGATTGTGATCATCATCACCGGGATGCTGGTGCTGACGTTGGGAATTGCGCTCGGATTAATCCCAACCGGCTAGAAAAGCTGCGTTTTAAAAAATCTTATAGGAGTTACGATCATGGAATTTATTACAACCTACCTGCCGTTCCTTTCTGCTGTGATCAGCTTCATCTTTGCCTATTCCGTTCTCCGCCGCTACACTCAGCGCCGGAAAAACCACCTCCTTTTATGGGGGATCGGGATGATTTTTTACGGCATCGGTGGATTCTGTGAAGGCTATTACGGCTTCTTCGGATGGAACGACACTGTCTTCCGGCTGTGGTATCTCTTTGGTGCCATCTTGGTAGCCGCCTGGCTTGGACAGGGAACCGTTTACCTGCTGGCCAAAAAACCCTGGCCGACGATTACAATGGTGCTGCTTGGTTTAGGCTCAATTTATGGTTTATACCGGGTATTTACAGCCCAACTCGACCCTGCTCTGCTGACCACCAGCCTTCATACCGGCAGTGAATTGAGCGGACATGCAATTGTCACCGATGGTGTCCGGAGCCTGACTCCAATCTTTAATATTTACGGGACAGTTACGCTGGTAGGTGGAGCAATCTGGTCCGCTTGGATATTCTTCCGCAAACGCGTCCTGCTTCACCGCACCATCGGGAACATCCTGATTGCGGCTGGCGCTTTAGCCCCGGCATTTGGCGGCGCAGGGAGCCGGTTTGGCATTCCAGCCGCGCTCTATATTGGAGAACTGCTCGGTGCAATCCTGATGTTTATCGGTTTTTGGCGGGCAACAACCCCCATGAAAGTGGAGCAAACTACTGCACAGCTGGCAACCGCAGATTAATCCTTCATCAAATTCATTTTTGGAGGCGACAGCTACCGCTGTAAAACAGCCCTGATGGCACCTATGTTATCAGGGCTGTTATTGTTTGAATGGATCAAATCCTCTGCTTTATTCTTCAGGTTTAAATAAATATATATTGCCAATCACAGCGATGGCGACATATGCCAAGGTTTTTGGGATCATTAGCATCCCTATCACTGGGACGGTTTGTACAAAAAGTATCACAGGTATATAGAAAGCATACGACAGCAGAATACAGACCCCAATCCAAAGAAAAGTGCGGTCGTTTTGAGCGATCGAATCTCGAAAAATCAGGGCTGCCACTCCCAGTCCCTGAATGACAAGGAATGAATTGCGATAAAGAGAATAAGGCTGTGGAGGAACAATGCTGTTCCACGAATTTACCGGCAGCATCATATACACCAACCGTGCGACCCCAGCCACAATCAACACAATGCCAAACCAACCAAGGGGCTTTTCGAAACGGCGTGACCACACTACCAGGATAAGGATATAAAAGAAAGTCACCGTAATGGCGGTTGACAACGCACCTGCCCCTACCAGGCCAACTTCTCGTCCAAATACTGTCACTGATTTTTCCAATCCCCCCAGGGCGTAGGCCAGTACACGAAAACCAACATGGCCTGTATCACCAAGTGCCAGAAGAAAAAATGCCCAGATAAACGGGCGTGTCTGCTGCCTGCGCTGTGCGGACAGGGATGACTGCTTCTTGGACATCAACCAGACCAGCCAATAGATAGCAACCAGATAACCAAGGTTAAAGATAATTTCCACCCACATTCGCATTGATTCACTCATATAGATCACTCCAATTTTGTTAAGGATTTCACAATTATACCCAAAATTTTAGGGATATAAAAAGACTGAAGTGACTTAAAACACCTCAGTCTTTTATATTAAGGTTGTAAGCCGGGTCAGGGAAGAGCAATATCGTTCAACCTGATGCTATAGGCTTGCTCTAAAAATTCCTGAATCAAGTCCAGGGCATTAAATTTCACAGCTGGGTCGGAAGGCATCAGTTCTGGATCAATCAAGTCCATTCCATGATAGCTTCCCAGATAGATGAACGATCGGTTGGGTTGACCCGGCAAGGACTGGCACAGATCAGGTGAGGTGCCATCTCTTTCTGCTGCCAGGCACCACACCGGGTAACCAGAAAGATTGACCATCTCGGCAGCGTGCTGATAGGTGAACTCCTGCGTGAGGTAATTTCCTGGAGAGAGGGAAAGCGCCCCAATACAGGTGCCTTTTTCACCTGCATCGTTGAACAGGTAGCAGGCATCCACCGCG
>JARROY010000223.1:0-4488 GCA_037383445.1 Anaerolineales bacterium
GGTCCGTTTCCGACCAGACCATAACCCTCATCGCCCCCAGCAAAACCTTCAACACTGCAGGGCTGAGTGCTTCTGCCGCCATCATCGAAAACGAGGAATTACGCAAAAGATACCAAGCTGCCAGGCAGGGCATGGTAGGGCATGTGAACTCCCTGGGGATACTCGCCCTTCAGGCTGCATACCAGCATGGCGTCCCTTGGCTGGATGCGCTGCTGGAATACCTGGAAGAAAATCGGGACCTGGTCGTACAGTTTGTCAGCGAACGCCTGCCGGGTATTGAGATCGCCGCTCCACAAGGCACTTTTCTGGCATGGTTAGACTGCAAGTCGTTAGGGTTGGAAGCCAAACCTGGCGTGGAATTCAATCCTTTCTTTGAAAAACAGGCTAAAGTTGCCCTGAATGAAGGCATCACATACGGCACCGGCGGGGAAGGGTTTGTCCGGCTCAATTTTGGCTGCCCGCGCTCCATCCTGGTAGAGGCACTGGAGCGCATGGAAGCGGCACTGCTACAGGGAATCTAGCACTTTAAATCCAACTCAAATTGCATAATCCGGCTCAACCGCCATCTGTGCTTTTCTGGACAAATGACCTCGTTTCAGGTATCATGGGGCCGGTATGCTCACGGCTGTGTACCTACACAAATGGGATGTCAATTAAAGAAGAGTACATCTAATTGGCACTTACCAAAATACCCTAATAGTGGAGACCTAGAACGCGGTAAAATAAAGCACAGCCTAGCAGCTTGACCTGGAAAAAAACCAGGCCACGTAGTTGCTGATTTAACAAATCCTTTTATCGGAGAGGCCAAATGTCTGATTTTATCAAAGATATTTCCGCAAGTTTACAGAAACAAATCGAAGATTATAAACCCGATATAGCCCTGAGCGACATCGGTACGGTTTTTGAAGCCGGTGACGGTATTGCCCGTGCTCATGGCCTGAAAGATGTCCAATCTCAAGAACTGGTACAGTTCGAAAACGGTGTGATGGGAATTGCCTTCAACCTGGAGGCAGACAATGTCGGGATCATCATTATGGGTGAATTTTCCAAGATCGAAGAGGGAATGACAGTGCGCTCTACCGGGCGCATTGCTTCTGTACCGGTCGGCCAGGCCATTATTGGCCGGGTGGTCAATGCCCTGGGATTGCCAATCGACGGCAAAGGCCCGATCGCATCGACCGGATTCCGCCCAATGGAGCGGATTGCCCCAGGCGTGATTGAGCGCAAAGATGTCGACACCCCTGTTCAGACCGGCATCAAAGCCATCGACGCCCTAACCCCCATTGGCCGTGGCCAGCGCGAGCTGATCATCGGCGACCGCCAGACCGGCAAGACCGCCCTGGCAATCGATACGATCATCAACCAAAGAGACAAAGACCTGATCTGCATTTACGTCGCCATTGGGCAGAAAAAAGCCGCCGTCGCCCGCACAGTTGCTATCTTGGAACAACATGGCGCGATGGACAACACTGTGATTGTGGTTGCCTCCGCTGATGAACCGGCGGCCCTGCAGTACATCGCCCCCTACGCTGGCTGCACGATCGGTGAAGAGTTCATGGAAAATGGCCAGGATGCCCTGATCATCTACGATGACCTTTCCAAGCATGCCTGGGCATACCGCCAGGTATCGCTGCTGCTGCGCCGCCCGCCCGGACGTGAAGCTTACCCCGGGGACGTGTTCTACCTGCACTCCCGTTTGCTGGAACGTGCTGCCCGCCTGGCGGATGATTTCGTGATTACCAAGAAAGATTTCGAAGGCGAAACCGCTACCGAAGAAGACTCCGTCAACGGAGTGGTTTATAAGGGCCCGGTGGCAGAACATTATGTCACTGAAGCGATTAAAGAAATGGACTCCCCTGAGGAGTATAAAGCCGTCAAACTGCAAGGTTCCGGTGGCTCTCTAACCGCCCTGCCGATCATCGAAACACTGTTGGGTGATGTTTCGGCATATATCCCGACCAATGTGATCTCGATCACCGACGGGCAGATCTACCTGGAAAGCGACCTGTTTTTCGCCGGCATTCGTCCGGCAGTAAACGCTGGCCTGTCGGTCTCCCGCGTGGGTGGAGATGCCCAAACCCGGGCGATGCGCCAGGTTGCCGGCGGTCTGCGCCTGGATATGGCTGCCTTCCGCGAGCTGGCCGCTTTTGCCCAATTTGGTTCCAGCCTGGATAAATCCACCCAGGACCAGTTGAACCGCGGCCAACGCCTGCAGGAGATCCTCAAGCAGCCTCAATATCAACCAGTCTCCCCTTCTCACGAAGTATTAGCCATCTATGCCGGTACGAACGGGCATTTGGATGATGTGGAAATTGAACGCGTCAGTGAGTGGGAAGCCGCCATGCTGCGCTATATGGAAACCTCCCACCCTGAGATAGTCAAAATGGTGGCCAAGGGTCATAAGCTGAGTGACGAAGAAAAAGAGAAATTAAACGCCGCCATGGATGCCTTCAATGCATCCTGGGCTTAAAATAAACCAGACGGATAAGTTATGGCTAACGCACGAGAAGTAAAACAACGTATCCGCAGTGTCAAAAACATCGCCCAGGTGACACGCGCCCTGCAAGCGGTGAGCGCCAGCCGGGTGCGTAAGGCAATGGATGCCATGTACAACACACGGCCTTATGCTAATAAAGCCTGGCAGGTGCTGACACATATTGCCGGTCAGCCTGGGCGTGAGGTGCTCCACCCCTTGCTGAAAACCCGCGACAAAGTCGAGAACGTCATCGTGGTGATGATCTCCAGCGACCGTGGGCTGGCCGGACCGTATAACACCAACATATTGCGGGCCACCTTAAATGCCTTTAGGGATTACCCTGCCACCGTTCAATATATTTCTGTCGGGCGCAAAGGTACCGAACTGCTTTATCGCCGGGGTCAACAGATCCTTGCCGATTTTTCCGGTCTGCCAGCTGAACCGACCTTTAACGATGTCTCCCCAATTGGGCGCATCGCGGTGGAAGAATTCCTGGCGGGTAAGGCCGATGAGGTCTTCTTGATGTATACCGACTTCGTCAATATGGTCAAACAAGATCCTATGCAGAAAAAACTACTCCCGCTGGAGTACGAAACCTCTGAAGGGCTGGTGGAAGCAGAATTTACCCAAACCGATGGACCACATGCCGCCTATATTTTTGAACCTGGGGAGACGGAGATCCTTGACGAGATCATCCCCAGCTTTACCAGGCTGCAGGTCTTTCAGGCGGTGCTGGAGTCGTTCGCCAGCGAGCACGCGGCCCGCATGGTGGCGATGAAGAACGCCACGGATAACGCAACAGAGCTGGCAGGTCTGCTGCAGCTGGACTACAACAAAGCCCGGCAGCTCAGCATCACCAGCGATATCTTAGATATTGTCGGCGGCGCCGAAGCGCTGGCGAAATCGAAATAATTTTGGAGGCAACAAACATGGCAGAAGCTACAGGCCGTATCATTCAAGTGACTGGTGGTGTTGTGGATGTCGATTTTGAAGGCAACTCACTCCCCAATATTTATGATGCATTAGAAATTCCACTCGAAGGGAAAGAATACCCGCTGGTATTAGAGGTACAGAACCACCTGGGAAACAGCTGGGTGCGCACCGTGGCGATGGATGCCACCGACGGCTTGCGCCGCGGCATGCCGGTCATCAACACAAAAGCCCCGATTAAAGTACCGGTTGGAGAGGCGTCTTTAGGACGGGTGTTCAATGTTTTAGGCCAGCCGGTAGACGGCGGCGAGAAGGTCGAGACCGACCTGCGCTACCCGATTCACCGACCTGCTCCCACTTTTGAAGAACAGGCTACCTCGGTGGAAGTCTTCGAGACCGGCATTAAAGTGATCGACCTGATCGCCCCCTTTACCAAGGGCGGTAAGACCGGCATTTTTGGGGGTGCCGGGGTGGGAAAAACCGTCATCATTCAGGAGCTGATCAACTCGATTGCTTCGGTGCACCAGGGCAACTCGGTGTTTGCCGGGGTTGGCGAACGCACCCGTGAAGGGACCGCCATGTACCGCGAAATGATGGAATCGGGCGTTTTGTAGGACACCGCCCTGGTTTACGGGCAGATGAACGAACCGGCTGGTGTGCGCCTGAGAGTCGGGCTGTCCGCTCTGACGATGGCTGAATATTTCCGCGACCAGGGACGCGACGTGCTCTTGTTCATTGATAATATCTTCCGCTTCAGCATGAGCGGTTCGGAAGTGTCGGCGCTTTTAGGGCGTATGCCTTCGGCAGTGGGCTACCAGCCCACCCTGAGCACCGAGATGGGCCAGTTACAGGAGCGCATCACCTCCACCCGCACCGGCTCAATCACCTCGATGCAGGCGGTGTACGTGCCCGCCGACGACTATTCCGACCCGGCCCCGGTGGCCACCTTCACTCACCTGGATGCGACTATCGCCCTGGAACGCTCAATTGCCGATAAAGGCATCTACCCCTCTGTGGACCCACTGTCCTCCACCTCCCGCATTTTGGACCCGATCATCGTTGGCGAGGACCACTACACCACT
>JARROY010000223.1:4531-6647 GCA_037383445.1 Anaerolineales bacterium
TTATCGCCATCCTCGGGATCGACGAGCTGGGCGAGGACGACAAGCTGATTGTCTCCCGAGCCCGCAAGGTGGAGCGCTTCTTCTCGCAGCCATTTGTGGTTGCCGAGCAGTTTACCGGGATGGAAGGTATTTATGTCCCCCTTAAAGAGACCGTGCGCGGCTTCCGCGAAATTTTGGACGGCAAGCACGATGAAATTCCCGAACCGCTGTTCATGTTCGCCGGTTCGATCGATGATGTGGTCGCACGTGCCAGTAAGCAGAAAACTGGCTGATGGATTGGAAAGGAAATTATGACTATCCGATGTGAGATCGCCTCACAAGACCGCCTGGTATTCGAAGGTGATGCAGATATCGTCGTGCTTCCCGGTGCAGCCGGAGAGATGGGCGTCCTGCCGCACCACACCCCCCTGCTGACCACCCTGAAGATGGGCGTGATTAAAGTGCGGCTGGGAGACAAAGAAGAGATCTTCACTGTGACCGGCGGGCTGGCTGAGGTCCAGCCACAAATTGTCACCGTGCTGGCAGATGCTGCCGAGCATATCGACGAGATCGATATCGCCCGCGCCGAGGCTGCCCGAGAACGCGCCCGAAAGCTGCTGGAGGAAAGCCCTTCGTTGGAGGATATGGACCGTTATTTAGCCATCGAAGCTGCACTGCGGCGCTCTAACCTGCGGTTGGCAGCCATCCAGCGCTATCGCTCTGGACGCAGCCGCCTGCCGCAGATGGAAGAACGGGGTGAAGTGTAACCGCTGATGGCACTCTTTTCTAGAGACCTGGGCATCGACCTGGGTACGATCACAACGCGCATTGCCGAAGGCGATCAGGTAATCCTGAGAGAGCCGACGGTGGTGGCTGTGCATCTCGACCAGCAGAAAATCGTCGAGATCGGCCAGGAAGCGCTCAACATGTACGGCCGCGTCTCCGAGGAGATGGAAGTCTCCCGCCCGCTGCGGGACGGCGTGGTGGCCTACTTTGAGTACACTTACCTGTTCCTGCGCGAAATGATCAAGCGCGTCACCCCGATGCGCATGTTTAAGCCCACCGTGATGATCACCCACCCCTACGGCGTGACCAGCGTGGAGCGCCGGGCGGTGCACGAAGCCGCCCTGGAAGCCCTGGGAGCGCGCTCGAACGCTTTGCTGGTCCCCCAACCCCTGGCGGCTGCCTTGGGTGTGGACCTGCCGATCGGGATGCCTTCGGGCAATATGATCGTCTCGTTGGGCGGCGGATGCACCCAGGCGGCCGTGATTGCCGTGCATGATATCGTTTCGGGGGAGACGCTGCGCGAAGGCGGGCTGACGCTGGACGATGCCATCTCGACCTATGTGCGGCGCAAATACGGGCTGATCATCGGTCAGCCGACGGCCGAGAATATTAAAAAGACGATTGGGGCGGCCGTGCCGCAGGATGAAGAACTGCGCATGGAGCTCCAGGGACAGGACCAGATCAGCGGCCTGCCTAAGCCCTTTACCCTGACCACCAGCGAGGTGGTGGACGCCCTGCAGGAACCGCTCGATCGGATCTTTGAAACCATCCGCCAGGTGCTGGAAAAAACCCCGCCCGAACTGGCCTCGGATGTGATCGACCGCGGGATCGCCCTGTGCGGCGGCGGCGCCCTGCTGCGCGGCGTGGATAAATTGATGACCCAGAAACTGGGCATCCCAACCTACCTGGTAGATGACCCGGAGAACGCGGTGGCGATTGGCGCCTACCGGGCCATGGAGATCTACCCGATCCTGCAGCGCAGATCCTGCAGCGCAACCTGCCCAAGTTTTAGCCTTATTTGAAAAGACCGGACAGCGGAGGGAAAACTGTCCGCTGTTTTGATTGATGATATAGAATGGGAGCATGGCGCTTTTAATAACCGATTTTAGTTTTACTGGACAACGAGACTACTCTTACTTTCAGTTGAGGCTGATGGACTTCAACGCCAGATTCTACTCTCCGACACTGGGGAGATTCATCCAGCCGGATAACATCATACCGAATCCAGCCAATTCCCAAAGTTGGAACAGATACAGCTATTCATATAACAATCCAATTAATTTTGTTGATCCAACCGGTCATTTACCAACAGGTGAGAATGATGACACAATTTGTCTTCCTGGCTCTGATT
>JARROY010000224.1:0-4486 GCA_037383445.1 Anaerolineales bacterium
AGTCTCCGACGTGTGTGTGATAGGGATTCCCGATGACCGGTGGGGTGAGACAGTCAAAGCCGTCGTTGAATTAGTTCCCGACCAGCAGCTAGATGCCGGTCAGCTCCAAGATGGCATCTCCGAGCATCTGGCAGCTTACAAGAAGCCGCGGGTGGTAGAATTTGTCGATCACATTCCCCGGGACAAACAGGGAAAAATTGACCGCCTGCAGGTAAAGGAAAAGTTTGGATAACCCACCTAAACTTGCACAAATTTAAATCACCAGTTCTAACCTTGCCGCTGAATGATATATATTGACCTTCTAACCAGGCTGAAATAAAGTTCCGTTCAAGCATCTTTCCCAGTGTATAATCAAAACATATTAGCAATACCAGCTTCCCTCCTTCCGCACCGGCAACGTTCAGCCCGGGCGCACCAACTAAGGCAAATAGTTAACTCCAGGAGCTGCAGATGAATAAACCTCGTGGACTCAAACATCGAGAGATACAGCTGGACCTCAACCTCTACCGGGTCGAAGTCCCAATCCCTGGTTTGGCTGGCGTATCCCTGAGTGTGGTGGATGTTAAGCCAGAGGGGGCGGAAAAAGCGATCTTCTTAATGCATGGTTATGCCGGCTGCGCAGAGACCTGGGAATACCAGATAAATTACTTTGCCCACCAATACCGCGTCATCGTGCCGGATTTGCGCGGCCACGGTCAGAGTGATGCCCCATTTACCCAATACACCATGCCGGAACTGATCGCCGATATCGATGCCGTAGCCAATTATTTACACTTGCCAGAAAAATTCGTTCTTGTCGGTCATTCCTTCGGCGGATCCATTTGCATCGAATATGCGGCAGCCCGCCCGGAAAGGCTGGAAAAACTGATTCTAATTGCTACCGCCGGAGAATATCCACTGCCCAAAAGTGTTTCCATGTTCTCCCGCGTACCAGTGGCTGTCCTGCGCCCATTTTGGCGATTCCGCCCGCGCTGGAATGCCGAAGTACATGTGATGAAACGTATGATGTTAAACAATATGGCCAAATGTAAGGGGTGGGATAAACTGGCGCAAATCCAAACCCCCACGATGATCATCACAGGCGAACGAGACCGCTATTTCCCCCGCTGGACATTTGAACGGGTCAGCGAATCGATTCCCGGAGCCGAGATTGTTGATATAGGTAGTTCCAAACATAAAGTGCAGCTAGAACGCCACCAGGCCGCCAACCGGGCGATTGAGCGCTTTATTCGCAGCACCGATCTATCGGGTTCCAAAATCTCATGGAGAGAAGTTGGTCCGCAAGCCAAGCTCTCTATCACAAGGCCCTGGCTGAAAAGCTATGGGAAATACACCCCCATGACCTGCCCGATTCCAGATCAACCGCTGCACCGCTTCTTGGAGGCGGCTGCACAAAAGATCCCTAAAAGGACGGCCGTGGTATTTTATGGAAACCAGCTTTCTTACCAACAGCTGGACCGCCGGTCAAATCAGTTTGCCCATGCTCTGCACGGATTAGGCGTGCGACCGGGTGATCGGGTTATGATTGTGCTTCCCAATATCCCGCAGATGATCATCGCTTATTTCGCCGCCTTGAAAATTGGGGGTGTCGTGGTACTCCCAAATCCAGATGCAGATGCGCGGCAAATTTTCCACCAGCTAGAACAAAGCCACGCCAAGGTGTTGGTCACCCTGAAGGATTTTGCTGGGTTGGCAATTAAAGCCCAGGAAAGAATACCGCTGAAGGTGGTCTTGGCCAATATCCGCGGCGGCGTCTCCAACCGTGTCTTTAAGACCCTGATGGCGCGCTGGCAGGAAGCCGGTTTTGATCCGGATGAAGAAATCCCCTGGGTAGAATCAGCCACCACGATGGATCGCCTGATGCTGGATGCTTCGATAGAAAAACCGGACATCCCGGTAAGTGAGGATGATCTGGCTGCGATCCTGTATACCAGCGGCACCACCGACGAGCCAAAAGGAGTGTGTCTGACCCACAAGAACCTGGTCGCCAACTCCATGCAGACACGCCACTGGATTCCAGATATCCAATATGGCGAAGAAACCTTCTTGGCAGTCCTCCCGCTCACTCACAGCTACGGAATGACAACCGCCATGAACATCCCTATTGCCATTGGTGCCACAATTGTATTGCTGCCCGTCTTTGAACTGCAGCAGGTTCTCGAGCATATCAAAGAATTTAAACCGACGGTATTCCCCGGAGTGCCATCAATCTATGCCGCCATCAATCAAGCTAAAGGACTTCGGAATTACAACTTAGATTCGATCAAAGCCTGCATCAGCGGAGCAGCCCCCCTGCCCGTGGAAGTCCAGGAGGCATTTGAAAAGCTCAGTCGAGCCAGATTGGTTGAAGGCTATGGGCTGACAGAAGCCTCCCCGGTCACTCATGCCAACCCGCTGCGCGGCACAAACAACCGGATCGGTTCGATCGGTATTCCGATTCCCAATACCGATGCCAAGATCGTTGACCTTGTAACCGGTGAAAACCTACCCCCCGGGAAAATTGGGGAACTGCTCGTCAAGGGACCGCAGGTTATGAAGGGCTACTGGCAAGCAGATCAGACGATCAGTCCCGGCTCTTCTTTCAAGGATGGTTGGCTGTATACCGGGGATGTCGCCGTGATGGACGCAGATGGGTTTTTCTCGATCATCAGCCGCAAACGAGATACCATCATGGCGGGTGAATTCAGCGTTTACCCGCGCGATGTAGAAGAAGTTCTCTACGAGAACAGCAAAGTCCTTGAGGCTGCCGTTGTGGGAGTTTCTACCGGCGAGACTGGCCAAAAGATCAAAGCCTTTGTAGTTCCTCGTCCCGGCACAAATCTGTCCAAAGAAGAACTTATGGACCAATGCCGCAAACGCCTGGAGGAATATGCTGTTCCTTGGGAAATCGAGTTCCGCGAGGAGCTGCCCAAATCGTTTGTCGGTAAAGTTTTACGGCGTATGCTGGTGGAAGAATAATTCCAGGAACACACATGATCGCATTTCGCATTCTCATAACTGTCAGCATTATTGCGCTTATTCTAACTCTCCTCTTCATCCTCTTGGTCTTGCTCCAACCCGAATGGCTCATGGCTCATTTACGCGCCCGGTCGCCTGAAGTAATCTATTCGATTGATACAGACCAACCAGTCGTGGCTCTGACGATTGACGATGGTCCCGATGAAACGTATTCTCGGAAAATTCTAGATTTACTTAAAAAACACCATGCACATGCCACTTTTTTCATCATTACCGAACGGGTACCCGGGAATGAGGAAATTTTGCAGAGGATGGTTGAAGAAGGGCATGAAATTGGCAATCATCTTACCGAAGATGAACCCAGCATTAAACTGACCAACCATCAATTTGAACAGGAATTGATCCAATCGGACCAGATACTTTCTCAATATGGGGAAGTTGTCTGGATACGCCCTGGTTCTGGTTGGTTTAATGATGAAATGCTTGAGACCATCAATGAACACGGATACCACCTTGCCCTCGGATCGGTTTACCCCTACGACCCGCAAATTGGGCTGGCCTGGTACTCGGCAAAATATGTTTTGTGGAAAGCCAAACCCGGGGCTGTGATAGTCCTCCATGATTATGAAAACCGTGGCAAAAGAACTGTGGCGGCTCTCGAAGAGATTTTGCCGCAGCTGGAAGACCGTGGATACCAGGTGGTGACCCTTTCAGAACTGTTGATGATGGAAAACGGGGCTCAATAACACCGCCCTATTTTTTGCTGATCCCAAATCCCATATGGTAAAATCCCCCCATATCGAACACAGGAAAATGACCACTTGGTTATATGCTGATTGGCGCGAGGATTCCTACCTGATCCCAACAACTACCACCGAAGTGATCACGCTTTATCCAGAAGGAGTTCTACCCATGATCGACCGAGAGAAAGCACTCTCCATTGTGCGTGAATATGTCAAAAATGAAAATTTAGTTCGCCATATGCTGGCAGTGGAGGCCGCTATGCGCTTCTACGCTGATAAGTTTGGAGAAGACCCGGAGCGTTGGGGGGTTACCGGATTACTGCACGATTTCGACTGGGAGATTCACCCCAACCTGGAAACACACCCCGGCGATGGAGTCCCAATTCTGCGAGAACGCGGTGTCAATGAAGACATGATCGAGGATATCCAAAGCCACGCTGACCATACCGGTATCCCACTGGACACAAAACTGCGCAAAGCTTTGGCCGCCTGCGACGAGCTGACCGGACTGATTACGGCGACAGCCTTGGTGCGGCCGTCTAAATCAATCCATGATGTAAAGGTAAGCTCTGTGCGCAAGAAATGGAAAGACCTCCGGTTTGCGGCGGGGGCAGACCGTGCCGAAATGGACGAGGCGATTGAAGCCTTTGGCGTGGAGAAATGGGAGCATGTCGGCAATGTGATCCAAGCCATGCAGGGCATCGCCGAGGACTTGGGGCTGGAGGGGGAAAGCTAGCCACCAGAGAGTAATCATGCGACAATTAAATTCATTAATAAAGTGGCGC
>JARROY010000225.1:0-4485 GCA_037383445.1 Anaerolineales bacterium
CTGTCAGCACCGGGCAAAGGTGGAATCCTCCAATCCAATCCTGGTATAACTGGTTCAGCTGTGACAGATATTCTGCCGAAATAGTGCTTTCGAAATCCCGCCCTCGTGAGTTAATCCGCTCAAGCAGCGTTTCAACCGGGGCACTCAGGTAAATTACCAAATCGGGTGGGTTCAACATGGTGATGAACAGATCGAACAGTTCGCGGTAAGTGGCGTAGTCTGTCTCGGTCATATTGCCCTGCAGGTACAAGTTGCGGGCAAAAATCTCAGCATCTTCATAAACAGTACGGTCCTGCAAAACCGAGGAGGGATTCATCAACAGTTCAAAATGAGACTGCATGCGGTGGGTAAGGAAATAAACCTGCGATTGAAACGCCCATGCCTTCATATCCTGATAAAAATTCTTCAGGTAAGGGTTTTCTGCGACCGGCTCAAAATACGGCTGCCAGCCTAGTTTTTCGCACAGCTTTTCCACCAGCGTGGATTTGCCAACCCCAATATTGCCGGCAACTGCCACAAATTTTTTCATGCGTGGTCCTCCTCCAAATAAGCTACCGCCCTGCCTTCTTCACCATCCATCACCAGATGAATATGGTAGCCGGGTTGAAAATCAGTGACCCGCACCAGATGCAGGACATCTGTCAGTGATTCAGCATCAGGCAGGTATTCCAATAGACAGTTCTCAGTTTTGTAAAAAAAGTTCCGGTTGAAGATCACGTCTTCATCATCCAGGTAAATTGCCAGCGGGTATATCGAAGATTCCAGCAAATCTTGGAAGAAATGAGTGCCAAAAGAGGGCTCTGGTGCCGTACCGACCCCCTGCCCGGAGAGCTCGATCAGCGCCCGGGTATTGTAAATATCGGAATATCCAACGCTGATTCCCAAATCGGGCGTGGTGGTCCCCCACCGTCCCGGCCCGATGCAGATGAAGGTCTCATCCGCCAACCGCAGGTTCAACCGGCTGATCGACCGCTGCAATTTGACACGCTCGGAATCGGAAGGCAAGTTGAAATATCCTTCCGGGGTGACAAACAGCACAAAGCAAATATCTTCCACGTGCCCGTGTGGGAGCACCTGGCTGGTGGCAAAGAGTATCTTGTCTTGGGCCAGATGTTTTGGAATCTGCACTTCGGTTTCCTGCAGCAAGCTCTGCGGCCGGCACTGCAGGATGCTGATCACCACATCTGGCTTACGAGAATCAGGGTCAACAATGCTGACGGCAAACTCCATATCCACCGGGGATTGATAATGAGTGGACAATGTGTTCAGCATACGCTTCATCCGGTCAGCAAACGGCGTGCGGCGCAGCATTTCATCCATATTCACTACCAGGCTGCTCATATCGGTTTGCAGCAGATTGCTGCGAATGGGAGAGAAATAACCATCCTGGTACACCTGAGCAATATAGCGAAGCACCGGATAGTGGTTATCGAGCACATCGTGGATCGGGAGGGTGCGGAACATATTCGCTTTCAGATCAATCAGATCAACCTCTTTCTGGGAATAGCGGCTCAGCGAACGCGGATCGGAATGCGCATACAGCATCGGGTGGCTGAGCGCCACCAGGCGCGGGAAATCATTTCCCACTCGGTCAACCGCCCGAGTACCCAACCCCCAAACCAAGCGCAAAAAGCCTGCATCGCGGTCAATCTGCGGCGACCAGCGATACAGGTTTTGGCTAAATCCCACGCCAGCAGCATGCGGTAGAAAATAATCGCACAGATATTCGCCCTGTACCACCTGGATCAGGACGGCAATCCGCTCGTCGTAATCCTGCAAGTCTTTGCTGCGGCGGTAAAGCAGCGGATCCGGGCTGAGTGCACTGGCATACACCTTGATAATCGCCTGTTCAAAAGCCTGGTAATTTTCTTCCGGCGTGCCCTGGTTGGGGCAAAAATGAGATTCGTACTTTCCGGCAAAGGAGGTGCCAAAGTTGTCTTCTAATAAGCTCGATGAGCGCACAATAATTGGTGTTTCTTCAACATTATGCAAAATATATTGCAATTCTTCGCGAATATCTGGCGGAAATACCCCAGAAAGATACTCTTGCTGAATACGCGGGTATTCAGCCCGGATTTCATCTTCTGATTTGTATTTCTGGTCGCTCCATTTCATCAAGTTGTTATGAGCCATAAAGGCATACATTACATCAGCGCCCAAAAAATACGATTCTGGGATGCGGATATTTTCTTTAACATCTTCATCACCCACGACAGACAGGATGCTTTTGGCCAGCAGCATCCCGGCGGCTTTCCCCCCTATTTTCCCGCTGCCGATCTTACGCTCCCGGATATCCAACAGGTCAGCCAGAGTAAACCATTTTTTGGCAATTTTGATATAAGCCAGTTGGTCGCTGATCATATTCCGGATCAGCACCACTTTGATCTCTTCCAGATTGGCGTCAAATGCTTTACGATCCTCTTCCGGCAGGCGGCTGATCCTGAGGGCCTGTTCGACCAAAATATCTTGCGGAGCCAGTTCTGCGTTCCAGTTGCCCAGCCATTCATCCTGCAGTGCGCCGCGCTCTTCCAACACCCCTTTCACAAGCTCTTCGAACAATGCATAGGAAAGATTGTTGGCAAAATGCAGTTCGGTTAGGTAATCCCGCATCTTCTTCAAACGCGCCAGCCAGACATCTTCCGGTTCTTCGCCAAATGGATCGATAACACCTTCCCTCTTCTGAGATTCGATGGCCAGCTCTCTCACCTGCCCGTTAAAATCTGCCGCTGAGATCACCCCGCGTTTGAATAGCTCCTTGCGCATCATGGAGCGGATTCGGTTCTGCAGAACCGGGTACTGCGCCAAAGAGAGGTAAATTCGAAAAGCAGGATCAGCAGATGAGTGTGGCAGCGTCATAATTCGTTACACAATCTCCAATAAGGCATAAAAAATAACTTTCTAGGGGCACTTAAATAGAAATAGAACACGGGTTTAGATCGATCATCCTTGGAAAAAAGAGTTAATTGCCCAAATGCATCGGCATGATCACATGGAGAAAATCTTCATCTCCCATCGGGCGGATCAAACCAGGTGCGGCAGCGGCGGTGGTTTCAAGCGCTACATTGGGGGTTCCGACCACATCCAGCACCTCCCTCAGGTAGCGCACGTTGAACGCAATCAGAATCGGTTGGCCTTCAATTGTAGCTTCGACCACCGCTTCACTCGAACCAGTTTCTTCAGATTGAGCCGAAATCTCTACTGAGCCGGGCTGAAGTTCATCCCCCGGGGTGATATTCAGCCGGGCAATGTGGGAGCCATCTCGAGCAAAGATCTCTGCTTGCTTGCAGGCATTGAAGAAGGCATTGGCAGAAACCACCGTGCGGGTATTGTGCATCGTCGGGATGATCTGGGCAAAGTCCGGAAAAACGCCTTCAATCAATTGAGAAGTCAGTTCAACATTATTCGTCCGGAAGATCACCTGGCCGCGCCCCTGGGGGAGCACCATTGTCACCGTTTCTTCACCATCTCCCACAATCCGGCTTAGCTCATTGAGCGCACGGGCTGGGATAATTGCCTGAACAGACTGGCCGTAATCTTCCGAGAGGTCTGCATGGCGCACCGAAAGCCGGAAGCCATCTGCTGCCGCCATGGTGACTTTATTGCCCTCCACAGTGACCAGCACACCAGTCAGCACTGGGCGTGCATCATCGGTTGAGGCGGCAAATACAACCTGCCGGATCATATCACGCAGGTCGGCCACATTGAAGACCACCCCACCATCCAGATCAGGAACGGGCATGGGAGGAAATTCCTGTGCATCGATGCACTTGATATCCGTATTGGAAGCACCGGAGCGGACGTGCAGGGTTTGGGTGCGCACCGCCAGATCGATGTCGACCTGGCCGTCAGGCAGCGTATTGACAAGGTCGGAGAAGGTGCGGGCAGGAACAGTGGTGGATCCCTCTTCGTTAATCTTTGCTCCAATCCAGCAGGTAATTCCAATCTCAAGATTGGTGGCGGATAGGCGCAAACGGCCTTCATCGGTGGCCACCAGTACGTTAGCCAATACTGGCAGGGTGCTTCGTGGTGACACCGCTCGTGAAACGATGCTTAAACCATGCGCCAGATTCTCTTGTAACACGGATACTTTCATGGCTGTCTTCCCTTCTCCTATGCAGAATGATTCAATCTAGAGAAAAATCTCTGCGGTAAATTTTAATATTTTAAAGATTTCACCAGCATCCAAAAAAATGCTGAAATTTGGAACCTTTAAAAAGTATACAATGAGAAGGCTATTTTTACCAGAAGTCGCGGCAGGAGGCGCTTAAAAATGCCCGCCCCACCCTCACCTACAGCATGATGATCTCACCTTATCGCTCAAAGCGGTTCCCCCGGACGAGCAATGATCACAAGGTAGGGTCCCAGTACCGGCAGCATCAGCGCCAGCAGTCCCCACATAAAATATGCCAGAGTGGAAAGTTTGCGCTGCCGTAGATACAGCACGGCGACCATCACCATCCCGAACAGGCAGGCAAACAACAATAT
>JARROY010000226.1:0-4478 GCA_037383445.1 Anaerolineales bacterium
TCAAAAACCAGAAGATATTAAAGACAAACCCGAGGCGCCTGAAAAGCGAAACAGTAAATATACGTATGCGGATTGCGCCGGCTTAGGATAGCCAAATAGTTTTTTGCTGACCCCATACTAGCCTCCTCCTAGATATGCGATCAACGGTGTAAGCGTCAGAGGGCTGAGGATAGTAGTTGCAGTAACGATGGTTGAAACCAACGAAGGAACTAGGTCAAATTCTGTCGCTAAAATAGTTGTCATGACGGCGGTTGGCATCGAGGATTCCATTACACCAGCCTGGAGAGCTGGTCCTTGTAGTCCAAAAGGAACACTTAAACCTAGTGCAATGATTGGACCAACAACCAAACGAATCCCGGTTGCTAAGGTAAGAGGAAGTTTGTTTTCTCGCAAATTCGCTTGCCCGAGCTGCATTCCCAATAAAAGCAGCATGGCCGGGATGGCCGCTCCTGCCAGCAAATTGATCGATCGACTGATCGAAATGGGTAGCTGAATATTATAAATGTTGAAAAAAATGGCAAAAATCAGGGCATAGAGAGTGGGAAACTTTAGCAAATTAATGATAGCTTCCTTTGGTGGTACCTGGCCCATTGAGGCAATCGCAACACCTATCGTGTAAACCATGACGCTCGAGGAAACAAAGTAAATACTTGCATAGGCAAGGGCATCGTCTCCAAAGGCAAATTTATTTAAAGAGAGACCGAAGTTCCCTGCATTGGTAATAAAAGTAGTTAACACTACAGCCAGTAAGACTTTTTTCTCCATCTTAAATGCTCTGGAAACCAAGTAGGCGAGAATGCCCACAGTGATATTTGAAGCAAACGCAAATCCTACGATCTTGTAAATTGCATTTGAATCTAAAGTACTGACGGAGAGAATTTGGAACACCAGGGCGGGGCTGAACAAATAAAAGGTAATTCTGGAGATAGTCTTGGGGTCAAGGTGTAGGGCTTTGTTGATGATGAATCCGAAGCCCGCAGTGATCAGGATGGGAAGCAGGTTTGCACTGAACAGCGGGAGGAAATTTAACACGTCTAATCTTCCTCATCCCATTCATCTTCATCTTCGTCATCCAGCATATCCTCCAGGTCATCCTCAGAGAGATCAAACAAATCAAAATCGATGTTGACTTCATTGAAGTCCATATTGTCCAATGCCTCTTCCAAAAAATCAATCTCCACTTCATCCGTAGAGTTTTTGAGCATCCCTTCCAACGCTGCTCGGGCATCTAACCCGCCAACTTCGGATAAAGCCCAGATAGCTGCAAGTTTTACATCTTCTTCTGGATCATCAATCAATTGCAGCAGATGAGGGATCGTTTCTTGTGCCGCGAGAAGCCCAGCCGACTGGGCAGCTTCCAAACGGATCTGGGAATCTTCGTGGGTTAAATTTTCTGTAACTTGTGGGATCCATTGGTTGTTGGCAGAACGCCCCATGGCAATCAAAGCGCTCAGCAACCAGTCCTCTTTTTGCTTGTTGTAAGCGGTTTCTATGATTACAGTCGCTTGCGGATGGCTGGAAAACCCGAGCGCCTCGGTGGCCTTGCGGCGAACGATTTCTGGTGCGTCTCCTGAACAGGTTTTTATGAGCAGTTGGGTGATTTGATCGGTGAGACTTTGTTCCAAGTCACCAATTTCTCCGAGGAAGAGAAATTTGCCTAATCCGCTGGCGGCTTGAGAACGCACATCGGTATCCGGGTCATTTTGGAAGATATCAATCAGGTGGACTGCCACTTCTCGATCATCGTTTTCCCACAATCCTCGGATCGCAATTTTCCTTACCTGTGAGTTCTCATCGTGCAGTCCTAGTTTTAAAACCTCATCGAAATCTACAAAAAATGAAGAATCAGTCAGTTGTTCAAGGTCTTCTAAAAGACGTTGGCGGCGGGTGGGTGTGATCTGAGACCATACCTCCGTCAACTGCTCTAATTCTAAACCTTCTAAACCTGAAAGACGGGAAAGGTATTTTGGGGGGAACACAACCGATGAATCTAGTAGAGCATCCACAACCTCATTAAAATCGATTTGTTCCTCAAAATTCTCTTCTTCCATCTGAGTCTCTCCCTCCTAGGGCGTTGGTGTGAGATCATTAAAATTGATTGCCGGATTGACAAAATCCTGGACGTTCACATAGACCATCAGCAAGATAACTAGACCCAGACTGACGATGTTGAGTGTGTAATATAAGTTGATGGGGACTCTTTTCTTGAAGACAATTTCCGGCAGGGCTAAAAGAATTTTCCCGCCATCAAAGAATGGGATCGGAAGCAAGTTGATAATGCCAAGTGAAAATGAAATCGAAGCAATGAACCAAATTGTGTTCGTCCCTGCAGCAATACTGGTTTCGGAGGCATCCATGTCTTGGGCGAGCTGGAAACCATCAAACATTCCTTTAAGACCAACAAGACGGAAGGGAATACTGGTGATCTGCTTGACCTGGTACCATAAGAAATTCGTGCTCTCCACGACCGCTTGTGGGAAGTTTAGTGGTGCGAACAGCCCAACCCCAATTGGACCTTCCACGCCCTGGATGTAGTCTACCCTGGGCACCAACGAGACGGTACGAGATTCGCCATCTCGTAGATACGTGAGGTCTATTTCCGTCCCTTTGTTTTGTTGGATGATGCCTTGAAGCTGTTCGATGCTGTTGATTTCTTCCCCATTAACAGCCTGGATGTAATCTTCTGGCATAAGCCCGACTGCTTCTGCCGGCGATCCTTTATCGATATTGGTAATCAGCACATAATCGAGGTTGTTTCCAATCTGGAAGTAGGCGAAGGCTAACAGCAGGATGGCTGCCACCAGGTTTGTGAAGGACCCGGCCAAGAGCATGAAAATTCGCTTCCATGGCGCAGCAGCCATCATTTCATCGGGGATTTGTTCATCACCTTCCCTCTCATTGGGGCGGACGAACCCTCCAAACGGCAGCACGTTCAGTGTGAAATCAGTTCCCCCAGCGCGGAAAAGTGTGAGTATCCGGGGTGGGAACCCGATTCCAAATTCCTGGATCGGGATACCGACAATTTTTGCCGCAACAAAGTGACCAAATTCATGTATCAGAATCAGAAAGGCGAGGGTAAGAATAAAATATAGGGTTGAAAGCATTATTTACTCCGAAAATTTACCAGTAAAACCAGGTATATTTATCTATGACGGCTAGTCGACCATCAGCTATTATAACGTGTTCTGAGGTGGGTTGCATAGGTTGGTGGTGCAGCTGTTCTTGATTGGGTTTGTTTGTCTTGGAAGCCGCCATGGCAGGTAGTTTACCATTCTTTTTGGGTGTACAGCATGGATGTGTTTCTCTAAATGCCAAAAACAATTTTACTCCCTTATGCTATTCGTTTGTTTTGACAATCACTGACTGGCATGATAAACTTGTTCGGCATTTACGATGGCGCACTCCACGTGAGGGCGTCATTTGTCTGAAAAGAGAATGGTTATGGAAATTGTAATTACTGGATCTGTAGCTTATGATTATTTGATGACCTTCCCCGGAAGGTTCAAAGAGCACATCATCCCGGATAAATTAGAGGCAATCAGCCTCTCTTTTTTGGTTAATTCTCTTGTACGCAGGCGGGGTGGGATTGCCCCAAACATCGCTTATAATCTCGCCTTATTGGGTGGAAAGCCCAAGGTTTTTGCCACGGTGGGCACGGATTTTGAGGACTACCGCCGTTGGCTGGAGGAGAAAGGAATCGATACGACTTATGCCAAGGTGGTTGAAGGAGAGTTAACCGGCTCTTTCTTTGCCACCACTGACCTGGAAAACGCTCAAATGGCGAGCTTTTACCCGGGTGCAATGGCTCACGCTGCGGAACTTTCCCTGCAGGATTTGAAAGAGAAGCCTGAACTTGTCGTTATCTCTCCCACCGACCCAGCAGCAATGGATAAATATATGGCTGAGTGCCGGGAGATGGGAATTCCATATCTTTATGACCCCAGCCAGCAAATTGTGAGAGTGAATGGTGAGATCCTTAGAAGGGGCATTGAAGGTGCGTTGGCCTTGTTTGTCAACGAATATGAATTTGAACTGGTCCGTAAAATGACTGGTATGAGCAAAGCAGATATTCTTGAGAAAGTTGATTTTATGGTGGTCACCCTTGGGGACAAAGGCGCGGTGGTCTACCATGGTAATGAAGAATTTATAGGCCCACGGTCCGCAACCAAATAACAATTTCTGGGAAGTTCAACGTCACACGGATCTTCCCCGAAAAACGGCACCGACACAACCTGCGCGTCGCCCACGCGCCAGCTTTCCCCATGGGCCAGTTCCGTGATATGCGAAAATCCTAATTCTTTGAGGAGGGAAAGATAATCATAATGCAGACCTTTCCGGTTTCGTCGACTCGGCACAAAGATCGGCACATCTTTGGGCAAGTGGTACAAAGTGCGAGGATCGACGTGGTCGTCATGATCATGGGTGAGGAAAATTCCTGACGGGCGCGGAAGGAGGTTGGCCCACAGAGAAGGAACAGG
>JARROY010000227.1:0-7077 GCA_037383445.1 Anaerolineales bacterium
TTGTAATAGATATATAAATAGTCTTTGAGCTGTTGACCGGTCCGGGAATTCACTACCGGGGTATTCATCAACTCCACATGGAGCACGGGAGGATTTAAACCCGCAGCAGTCAGGTAAGGCTGGTCGTAATAGACTTCGCCTTCCAATAAACGCCAATAGGTCCACATATCTTTATCTTTAATGACCGTGCCGTCCGCATAATGGAGGTCCAGCTTCGTCGGTTTACCGAGCTTCTCCCAGTGGACCGGCGTCCAAGCTCCTAGTCCCCAGATGACCAAATCACATTTGATCTCTCCGTGATTGGTCACGACCGCTTTGACCTCTCCACCCTGGACGACGTAATCGGTGACTTCCACGCCGCTGATCACTTCGACACCCTCGTCGGCACATTTTTGAGCCAAACCTTTGATCACCTGGCGCGTTCCAGCATATCCGCTGACCTTTTCGTGGAGCACCACGGATGCATGGTCTGTTTTGAAATCCGGCCAGATGCCTTTGAGGAAATTCTTGGCATCTTTCCCGACATACACATCCGAGGGGTATCCAACGCTGTTCTGGCTTTTCTGGACCCGCTCATAATCCGCGATTTGGTTCTCCTCTCCAACCGAGACATACCCGACCTGCTGAAAACCAAACGCGACGGGATCGGTCATCCACACATCCACACTATGGCGCAGGATGGCGTGGAGCGGTTCGGTCATATAGAAATTTCTCACGCATCCACAAGCAATTCCAGACGCACCAGCACCCGGACCGGATTTGTCGAGAACCACCACGTCCGCACCGCTGCCGCGCCCACGGGCTTTCAATTCCATGGCGAGATGCCACGCGGAACTCAGCCCGTGCACCCCGGCTCCGATAACAACATATTTTTTCGATTCTGGTAATTTAATCATTGTACTTCTCCTTAAAGCTATGTATAAGTGACCGTCGATTCAGTCTTCCGTCTCTCAACGTACTTAAATAATTCATCGTGCACCGCTGAATCCAGTGCAGGCTGCTGGTAGGTTTCCAATAATTGGTGGGCAACCTCGTGGGCGCGCTGATACGCATCCTTGGCACCATGTTCCGTCCAGGTCTCAAAATTGGAGCGGTCACTGATGGACGGCAGGTAAAATTCATCCTGGTATCGGGCTAAGGTATATTCCGTGCCAAAATGATGCCCGCCAGGTCCCACTGCGGCGATTTCATCAACCGCGAGTGTCTCAGGATTTATTTCCATGCCCCTGAGAAAGCGGCTCATCATGGCCAGTCCCTCCACATCGATGATAAATTTCTCCAGCGAGCAGACCAAGCCGGCTTCCAGCCAACCAGCACTATGAAGCAGCAGGTTGGTATGTGCCAGAACGGCCGGCCAGAGCACCATCTGAGTCTCGTAGGCGGCTTGGGCATCGGGGATCTTCGAGTTGTTCAATCCCCCACTTCCACGGTAGGGCAAGTTGTAGTATCGAGCCATCTGCGCCCCGCATAAGAGGGCTTGTGCGCCTTCCGGGCCACCGAAGGCTGGACTGCCGGTATGCATGTCGATGTTGGTTGAAAACCCACCGTATACCAAAGGCGCCCCAGGATTAACGATCTGCATCAGGGTCAGACCAGCCAGTATCTCAACATTTTGCTGCATCAAAGCGGACGGCAGTGAAATCGGGCTCATTGCTCCGGCCAGGATGAAAGGCGTGATCACAACAGGCTGGTTGTAGCGGGCATATGTCAGGAGGGCACCCAACATGCGCTCGTCATACCGCAGGGGACTGTTGGCATTGACCACAGACGCAAACACCGGGGTACGGCGGATTTCTTCCTCTCCCCCAAACACGATAGAGGCCATATTGACCTGGTCTTGGGCAATTTCGCGTCCGTGGGATGACATCAAGTTTGCTTTATCGCTCAGGGTATATACCGCGTATGTTTTCTCAAGATGACGCTGCGGGATCGGGATATCCTGAGGTTCCAAAAGCATCGCTTCGATGAGATGGATTGGCGAACAAATCTGTGCCAGACGCACCATCTGCTGATACGTCTCCATGCTGCCCGGCTGGCGACCACGAACCATGTCTGAATAGTACGGGGGGCTTCCCACTGTGGCGAAATTAATATGGTTTCCGCCCATGACCAAATTTTTCTCCGGGTTGCGCGCCTTCAATGTAAACGAGGATGGAATCGTCTTGAGCGCTTCTTCGACCATTTGCGCTTCTATCCGGACGCGCTGTTGGTCCCAATCCACAATAGCCCCGGCAGATTGCCAAATGTCCAAGGTCTCTTTATCGAGGAATTCCACCCCTACCTCTTCCAGAACTTGAAGGGAAGTTTGATGGATGATTTCAATCTGGTCTGCGGTCAGAATCTCAAGAGGTGCATAGGGGTTCTGAAGTGTTTGAAATGGGATAGATACCAGAGGAGGAACCGAACGTGTCTGCTGTCTCACCCTTCTGGTGCGCTTCCGTTTTCCTTGCATATTTGATCTCGCTTCTGGATGCTTAATTACCTTCACATTGCCCGGGGGTTTTGGTCTAAAGCAGTTGATTCTTTCAGCGGTGTTTATGTTCTTTGATAGGCGAACCAGGAAGGATTTGTGGCAGGTAATACCAAATTATAATAAGACTAATTTTATCACACATGGATTATTAATTTTATTTTTGGTTTGCATTTATCCTCCAAAACTTACCCGGGAAAAGAGAGGTGGCAACACATTAATTAGAACCCTGGAACGCCTGCCAACCCACCGGTTGAATGCCAAATTGCATCCCGGCATCCATCACAGAATCCCACAGATACTCGGCGTATGAGCGATCGGCAAACAACTCGTAGCGGGGTACATTCCCCATGTCACGGCGGAGGATGGTGGTGCGCACTTTGGCAAAACTAGTTTGAGCAATTCTCAAGTTGGGAAAGTCTTTTTCATCCAAGCTTAGCGCGCAAAGTTTTCGCATTACAGACCTGCTCTCTGGCCCTGACAATGAAAGACCGACAAGTCCAGAGGTAGCATCGACGACACTGATCAAGGAGGCTTGGCCCGCAACCCCCGCTTTCAATAAATCCGCGGTGTCCTTTTCCTCACCTGGCCGGGTGAGAATAAAAAACTCGTCTAGATATAGATAGGCAACGATAACCCCTGTTGCTTGGATAAAATTGACCTCTCCCAGACGAGCCGGGAGGAAGCCGAAGGAGGAAGCCACCAGATTGGGTGATCCTTCCCCTCTAACAGTCAGCTTGCCCATGGCGGTAATGTCTGCGATCGCGACGCTTGCTCGCTGTGGAGAGGGTTGCTTTTCTAAACCATCGTAGACTTCAGGGACCAACCATCCTCCCTTGGCAGCAAACTGGGCGTTCAACAATTGGTGCTTTTGGTGTAACGGGCTTTGCCGCGATAGTTCCGTTTGAAACTGCATTCTCTTTTCCTCAATTCCTAATTTGCTTGCCCTGCGGATCATAAAATGGTGTTTTTACGACCACGGCCTCGGCCAGCCGTCCATTTGTCCGAAGCGTTATTTTGCTGCTAATTTTGGATTTACCCGAGTCGACCCAGCCCAGACCAATGGATTTTTTTAAGATGGGACTGTAACGGGCACTGGTCACACGACCAACCAACCGCCCACCTTCGACAAACTGCTCGCCTTCTGCTGGGTGAATCGAGGAGTCGATCATCTCAAAACCGACCAACATTTCTCCTCCAACTCTTTTCTGCTTGAGTATCAAGGATGGTTTACCGATAAAGTCTGGTTTATCCAGCTTAACTGCCCAGCCCATCCCTGCACCGAAAGGGTCTGAGAGGGCATCCGTATCCTGACCGATAATGATATGGCCTTTTTCAAGCCGGAGCACTCTTTGAGCTTCCAACCCAAAGGGCAGCATACCAAACTCAGCACCGGCCTCCAATATCAGGTTCCATAAACCAAGACCATACTCAGCAGGATAGTGGATCTCGTAACCAAGCTCACCGACAAAACCGATCCGTAAAATGCGGCAGGGAATCCCGGCCAGTTCTCCCTGCTTCATATGCATGTAGGGAAAAGCCTGGTTGGAGAGATCCAGATCGGTAAACTTTGACAACACACTGCGGGATTGCGGCCCAGCTACATTGGCGGCGGCAAAGCTTGCGGTGCGGTCGATGATCTGGACCCTGGAGTTCCAGGCTGTTGCCCACCAGGTGAGCCATTCGTAGACGGTCTGTGCTCCACCGCTGGTGGTGGTCAGGAAGAAATGGTCGTCCTCGAGACGGCCGATAACCCCGTCATCAAAGATGATGCCCTCTTCGGTGCACATCAGACCGTATCGCAGGCGTCCAGATTTCAATCCGGCAAATTTCCCGGTATAGATTCGCTCCAGGAATGTGACTGCGTCGGGACCACGCACTTCAATTTTGCCCAGCGTGCTAACATCGATGATGCCGACTTTCTGCCGGACGGCCAAGACTTCTTCCTGAGGGCTGCCATAGTGTTCAGGCCGCTTCCACAGCCCAGCGTTCATCATGCTAATTTGCGACCAGCCAAGACCCCCAATTTCACCGGCACGAAAGGCGGCCTAGAGGTGGTTGTGCCCGTCTGCGCAACGTCCTGCTGCTTAATTCCAGCCAGCATCTTAATGGTGTTCTTTGAGCATAATTTCCCCTGGGACGGGCCCATTGAGATGGTCGTATAGCGCTTGAGGGTCTGAATATCATCAAAACCCTCACCAGCGGCATTGAGCACGTCCTTGGGAACCACATCTTCGCAAAAACAGACAAAAGCTTTATTCCCCTCAAGTGAATTGTGTTTGTTGGACAGCGCGGGGAGCGTTAACCGGTTGGTCTCTTTTAGCAGTTTTACCTGCCGATTAATTTCAGGTAGAGTGTCCTGACCATCAAAATACCCCAAACGTTTTGCAGCCTCCAGACCCGCGGCGGTCCCTTCTAATAAGATAGCTTCCAGGGTGCGTGTCCCGATGGCATGGCCAGCTCCCTGAACATTGGGAGGAGTCGAAACCTGGATAAAATCATCGATATCCGGGTCGTAGGTGATTCTGCCACCGCCCTGGTAGAGTAAGGCATTATTGGCTGAGTATCCACCAGAAATGACGATGAGATCACAATTGAGGGTCATAGATTGGTCGGTGCCTTCCAAGGATGTAAGCACCGCTCCTCGCACGGACGACCTGCCCAGGGCTTGCTTAATGGTCATCCCGGTACCAACAGGCACCCCTGCCTCACGTATATGGCGAGTGATCGAATTCTCGGGGATTGCTGGCCGAGCATCCGCCAGCATGGCAATGTCCACCCCGCAGTTGAGCAAATCGCGAGCGGCAGTCCATCCCTGGTCATTGAGGGTGATGACCACCGCTCTATCCCCCGGTTTTATGCCGTACAGATTGATCAGACGCTGGACACCACCCGCCAAGATCACCCCGGGCAGGTCATTATTTTGGAAGATGATTGGCTGCTCGAAGCGTCCAGTGGCAACAATCAGCTGTTTTGTACGCAGCTTGACCAGTCTATCCTCCTGCTGCACGCCGATCTCATTCTCCTCATACCAGCCAAAGGCAGTCGCGGAAGTAAGCACTTGAATATGTGAATTTTCCCGAATAAGTCCAGAGAGATATTGCACCAAATCCGTGGTCGTAGGGTAGTCAGCCACATCGATCCCGAGGAAGTGATCTTTCTCCAACACAGGAGTGGTCTGCTCCGAAATGGCGAGATGACCGCCCAGGATTGGCTCCTTTTCAACGAGGACCACGCGTGCGCCTTGGTGTGCCGCGGCCAGAGCTGCGATCATCCCAGAAGGCCCTCCACCGATCACGGATATGTCCGCCTGTATGAAAGATTTCTCAAAGGAATCTTCGTGCAGCTGGTTTGAGTCCGGGGCTATACTTCCCAATCCGGCAGCCCGACGAAGCAGTTTCTCATAGAACGGCCACAACAGCTTGGGACGGATCATGGTTTTATAATAAAAACCTACCGGGAGCAGCGCACCAAGCCCGTTCAATATGCTCATCAGGTCGAAGCGGACTGACGGCCAGGCATTCTGAGAACGCACCTGCATCCCAGCCTTCAGCCGGGTGGTGCTGGCGTGCAGGTTGGGCACCCGGTCTATCTCTACGAGGTCATTGGGAGATGTGCCGTCGATGGTCATCAGACCGCGAGGGCGATGGTATTTGAAACTCCGGCTGAAGACACGGACCCCTGCCCGGTACATCGCTGAAGCGAGAGTGTCTCCCTCAAAGCCAGTGAAGGCTTTCCCGTCGAAAGTGAACGTCAGCGGACGATCGAAATTTGTGCGCAGCAGGCGGGATTGAGTGCCTTTTTGTTCCGTGTGGAGCATCAGTCTTCGACCTCTTCCGAAGTGGAAATGATGTTCGTTTGCGTGTTACGCTCGATGCGGAACCAGCGCTGACAACCCATGCGGTGGTACCACCATTCTGATTGAAGCCCCTGGGTATTGTTACGCAGGAAAACATATTCCAACCAAGCAGCATCACCTTGATCCTCTTTAGGGCGAGTGAGCACTACTCCGCCATAGCGAAATTCGCTGGCGCTCCTCATTCCACAATTTGGACACTTGATCTGGAACATTTTCGTTCTCCTCTCTGCTAATGGCCAACCGAAGCAGCAGCTTTCTCACCAACCAACTGGTCGTTAAAAAAGCGCTCCAACGCAAAAGGCGCAATCAGGTGCGGGGTCTCACCAGTGGCTATCAACTCGGCCATCGTTTTACCTGCGATCGGGCTGGCTTTGAAGCCATATGTCCCCCAACCCACATCCTGCACGAACCCCTGCACCGGGGTAAATCCCATGATGGGGCTGTAATCGGGGGTCATATCGCAGCTACCAGCCCACTGGCGCATCACACGGACATTCGCCAAGCCGGGAAGCAATTCAAGCAGATGGTGGGCGGCATTTTCCATGAAATTAAGCGTAGATTGATGGCTATACGAAGCATAAGGATTGATTCCCGCCCCGATGACCAGTTCTCCACGGTCGGTTTGGCTGACATACACATGCAGGCTGGCCGAGACCACTACCACATCCAAAAAGGGTTTGAGCGGTGTGGTGACCATGGCCTGCAGAGGATGAGTGACCACGGGCAGTTTGAGATCTACCAAAGCCGC
>JARROY010000228.1:0-5920 GCA_037383445.1 Anaerolineales bacterium
CATGCGTTCCAGAATGGATTGTAGTATTAAATGATACATCGATTTCAGTTTCTCAAAGCAATGCCGAAGACCATTATCTGGCAGGATCACTGAGAATAGATGTGAACAAATAGGTGATACCCTCATTACCTTTCACAGACATGGTTGGATGCCCTTCTGAATCTGTGTCAAGAACCAAGGTTTTTCCCATGAAAGCGGATTCGTAGAAAATATATTGATTCTTATCAAGTTTCAATTTTCGCAGGGGAATCTCATATTCGCCAATGTCGAGCCACAAGGTATGATCGTTATGAAGAAGCAGTTTCGCAATCCCCAGGGTTTCATTGTGATAGGCACCCAGAAAAGGGGAAATCTCCTCTATGTCAACAGTCTTTTTTGTGATCGCTGACAGAGTCAATAACTGACCATCCGCATTGCGTTTTATGTCGGCAGTCTCTTTGTCGTATACCTGCTCACTTCCTGTCAACATTTCGAGCAAACGGTAATAAGCCATCCGTCCGATCGGAGTCGTTAAATCCACCCGGTTGGTCAAAAGTGCAAATCCCACATTCAGCTCTGGAATGACAACCAGTTCGGATGCAAATCCCACAGTGCCGCCGGGATGGTTGATAACAGTCAGTCCATTGTAATCTTCGATCTCCCAGCCCAGACCGTAACTTAGATTGGTATCGTGAAGAACGTGTGGCTCCCATAAGTATTCCAAGTTTTCAGTGGAAACAACACGCGTGCCATTAGTTGCGACACCATGATTGAGAAGCATGATGAGGTATTTGCTCATATCCTCTGCAGTGGACCATAATGCCCCGGCTGGTGCGATCGGGGTAAAAATCCCTTCCACCTCGGGCGGAGTCGCGTGAAATCCTGCCATGCCTGTGTAATAGGGAGTCGCATAATTCCCACTCGCCACTGCCTGTTGAATGGAAAAGGTGGAAGAAGTCATTTCAAGCGGATCTAGGATCCGTTCCTGCATGACCTGTGTGTAGGCTTCGGCTAATAATTGAATGTTTGTTCAAACTCTCCTTTGAGAGGAATTTTGGCGAGTGACTCGACAATCTCCTCAGCAGACATTTCAGAATAGCGGACGGTGAATTCCTCCTTTCGTTCAGGAACACCTGAGCACATGCATACTGTATGCTCGAAAGTAATCTTTTTCGTGATTTCCGGATTGGACAATGCAAAAGCTGGCCACACCTCTGTGACAGGTGTATCCCAATTTATGATTCCTTCGTCAACCAGTGATGCAATCATCACTGCAGTCATTGATTTGGTGGTTGATCCAATTCCCATCAGGGTATCCGTTTTCATCGGTTCTTTTGTTTCCAGATCTTTCACACCCATAGCATTGATGTATACAACCTTGTCATTATGAGCGAGCACCATGGATAATCCAGGGACATCGTACTTTTTCATTGTGTATTTGACATACTTTTCCAGATCAGACACAAGGTTTTCTGGTAGGGGATCATAAACAGATACCGGACCTGTGAACTTGCTGGTATATGTACGGGTTGCGTTGAAAACAACCAGCGCTATTGACAGTATTCCCAATACTCCTATAAGCCAATAAATTTTCGTTTTCATTTTCTTGCTCCAGCTCCCTTTTCATATGAAAAGGGAGCTTCCAAATTACTTTTTCCAAAATGGTTTCAATCCGTGGTACGTCAAAAACATACCCAAGAATGCAAAGAATGCCGCCGGGAAAATGGTCATGATTGAGAGAGACGTACCACTAACCGAGATCTTGATCATCGTCAGGTTTACCAACCCCAAGGCTGCTGCGATCCCCATGAAAATCGCACCTGAATAAAAAAGTTTTGTTTTCATTTCTTGCTCCGATCATTTTTCTTCTTACTTTATTATTGTGATGTGACATTCAATATGGTTACAATGACGAACATTATTGCATATTGAACCATAACGGTCGTCTGAGTATTCTGAGTGGTAACCAATAGAACATCACTGTGGAAAGGTACAAAATATTGAAATCATATAATCAATTTCCTGTCGATAACCATTGTCCCTGTTCAGAAGAACAGCACATTCACTATCAAGAGCAATTCCGGTATCAGTGGATTTGTATAATATGTGATTGAACCAAACGGCATTTGGACCAACGGTGGCATCGCCGATGCAAGGATATAACACAAATCCATAAAGGCCCCAGCCCCCAGGGCAACAAATGCAGCCAGCCTCCGCTAAGGTCAAACAGACTCTTTGCTGCAGCAATCAGCAGGTAGGCAAACAAAGGCACAATGGTGAAGATCAAAATCCAGGTTAAACCTGTCAGAATACCCATATACAACAAATCTGACGTGGTTAACCAAGGCCAAAAACTGCCAAGCTCACCACTTGTGGCACTGGACAACAAAGTCCGGTAAAATGGCCAGCGGAATGGAAAATCCAGGGCGAACAGCAAAAAAGTCCAGCTCAACCAAAATGCTTTATTTGGGTGGTTGCACTTAGCGAAATCTATTACAGCTCCGCCATCATTGATCACACCAATAGCAAAATCATACTACTGCGGCTGGCTGCGGTTTCCTCATGAATGACTTTCCATATCTAGCAATCACAACCGCGGCAGGTACCATCAGAACAACCGCATAAATCACGAACCAAAGAGTCTCCTGTGCGGGTGAAATGGCACCAGGTCCTAGGGCGACCAGGAATCCCGTGGAGCTTGCGTGGGTGAGTTGGGTCAGTAACACGCTTCCCGTGTTGGAATAAATCCAGACCAGGAGAATTCTCATTGCCGCCATCGCCACAATCCACATGGCGATAAAGCGGGGCAACCAGTACCCCCCATAATTGCCAAAATCACCCAGGTAAGATACCAGGATGTGCCAGAATCCATGCAGGAGCGCCAGGTAAATTGTGGCGCGCCAGATCCCCAATTTGGTTTTCATCTTCGGGAATGCAAAACCCATCCACCCGATTTCCTCAAAAAAACCTGCCATTAATCCAGCCAGAATACCAAAGGACACAAATGACGGGGCGAAATCTGGGGAGACGAAGAAGTAAAGCACCCACAGCAACCCCAGGATGAGTACGGGAAATATGAGAAGCGCAGCAGCGTACCATTGCAGTCCAGCCCGCCAGCGCAACATGCGCGACCAAAGATCCCGAAGGCCTTGACGGCCATCATTCAAATAGGTCATTGCCAGGCCAGAAAGAGAAGGACCAGCGATCATCGCAAGAGCCATATTCAGCCCATCCGCAGACTGCAGTACCTCTCCTCGTAGTAACTTCGGTCCTGCAAACGCCAAGCTTCCACCCCAGGAGATTAAATACGCCAATAGAAAGTAGCTGACAATCGGGAAACGTCGAGTAAAAGATTTGATTTTCATCGCATTCCTCGCTTTCATTTACCATTTTTGGGGAGGCTAGTTTCGCGATGTTCAGGTGATAAAGCCCCGTAATAAAAAAGCTTGAAGATATCCCCTGCGAGTATTTCAGCATCATCATAAAGTGCACGTATTTTTGGATCGTACTGCATGTTATTTAGAACGGTAAAAGCCGCTAACAGAAATTCTGGGCGGAATTCCTCGCGCAAATTCCTCTCTCGTTGGCTGTTGATAAAAAAGTGCATCACTCGTTTATAAGCATGGCTGACATCGATATCCAGGTTCATCAAATCATTTAGAAATTCTGGCCCTGGTTTAGCGGTGATTTCCTGTTTGACCTCCAGTATCTGCATTAATTTTTCTGGAAAAGCCATTTCAGACTCCTCAATCTCTTCTACCTTCTGCAGGGCTTCTTCAACCCAAATTTCGTCAATTCGCCGGGCCAGATCTTCCTTGTTTTTGAAATACTTATAAAAGGTCGGCTTGCTGACATTGGCTTCACGGCAGATTTCTTCCACGGTCACCCGCCTCATTCCATATTTGATGAAGAGAGCCTCGCCAGTTTTGATCAGTTGGTCACGTTTTATTGACATATCTAGTTTCTATAATTTTTGAATTAATAAGACTTTACTTTTTTACATTATTTTAACATAATTCGTTAATTTAATAAGTTAATGTAAGATTAATATTTTTTGTATTTTCTTTTGTCCTAACAAAAATACAATAACCTTTCAGGACGAACCTGATTCTTTTTCCAAAGTTAAGATAGATTTATAAGGTCAGATTCGGGAAGAAATTAATATCTCAAGATAAATATAGATAGGTAACACTGTCATGCCCTGACGCGTTTGGCACTTCAGACAAAGATTCTGAACAAGTAACACAATTGAGCTGTATTTTCCCCGAAAACTCGGTAATTTTTCACGGTTTTTGGGAAGTAGTTTCGTTCGGAACACTTCGCCTTAGGGGTACTGACAATCAACCGCCGACTGGCGGTTGATTGTTTAAGAGTTTCCGAAGGAAACTCCAGGGACATGCCCAGGATTGATCCTGAGCGGTTTTTGTCTATGATTCGCTTTGACACTAGGCAAAAACTGGATGATTTACCGGATTTTCAGCTAGATTCCTAAAAATTTTTTCGCAAGAAACGTTCGAGTCTCCCTAGATTTCAGACAAATCAGACCTTGACTCTCCTGTTACCGGAGGTAGTAGACTAATAATAATTTACTCC
Source organism: Anaerolineales bacterium (assembly GCA_037383445.1). Lineage (GTDB taxonomy): Bacteria > Chloroflexota > Anaerolineae > Anaerolineales > UBA11579 > UBA11579. The sequence continues at coordinate 4,573 of JARROY010000228.1, forward strand.
CGCTTTAGTGCAGTGCGCTGATGAGCGCCTGCGAAAGGAGATTTTCATGTCTGCTTCAAAGTTCGCTTACATCGCTGCCATTTTCTTCGTCGCCGGAATGGCTATCGTCTTCACAGTGGGCTTGCCGGAGTTTGAAGGACAGCCTCCAATTTCTAGGATTTTGTTCACAATCTTCGTGTTGATTTTTCAACTGGCGATGTTGCCTGTGATTGCGGCGTTGCCTGCCCCAGCATGGGCAAAGGCTTCGGGCTTCACCTGGGTCGTCATAGATATTATGCTGGTGATGCTGAGTTATTATGGCGAAGGCTCAGACATTGTCGAACCGCTTCGGAGTGGTGTCAACATCGCTACCGCGACATGGATCTTCGGTGTAAGCAAAGGTCAGCAAGGAGTATTTCGTTGGGTTGGCTTCCTAATTGTGCCTGCCGGTGCTGGCGTTTCATTAATCGGTCCGTTCTTGAGCAGTGATGCTATGTTGCAAGCATCTGGACCGGGCTTGCTATTGTTAATCGCCTGGATCATCATGGCGGGCAATCGGCTCGGCAAGTCGGATACAATCTCCGCATGAAACCTATGGCATAAAGGGCTTTTAGATGGAGAGATTTAAACACACCATCAATATTCAGCGACCCATCGAGCAGGACTTTGCATTCCTCGCAAACGGCGAAAACAACCATAAATGGAAGTTGGAGATCGTGGAGTCCAGGCGGCTCATGGATGGTCTAACCCGCGTTGGCACCCGCTGGCTGCACGTCCGGCAGGTTTTGGGTCGAGGGTCCTCTGTACCTGGGTCCGGGCACGAGCGTGAACCCGGGTTGAATGAATTGCTTGAAAGATAGTTATGTTGAAGATCGGTGAATTCTCACGCTTAAGCCAGGTGACGATCAAGACCCTGCATCACTACGATGAACTGGGGCTGCTCAAACCTATCCACATTGACCCAATCACGAACTACCGCTTTTACGATGTGGAGCAATTGCCGCGCATCCATCGCATCATGGCGCTCAAAGAGATGGGATTCTCCCTCGAACAGATCGGCACCTTGCTCGAAAATGAACCCTCCACAGAGGAGATGCGAGGCATGTTGCGGATGCAACAGGCGCATATCCAGCAGCAGGTGAACGCGGCGGAGAGGCAGTTGGCGATGGTCGATTTCCGCCTGCGGATGATCGAAGCGGAGTCCAACTTCCCAGAACTCGATGTGGTGATGAAACGGGTGGAGCCGGTGAGAGCGTTGTCCTTTTTCCCAGGTCCACACCCCAACCGGCTTGATTGGAAGGAAGCGGTGGAGAGGATGGCGAGGGTGGCGAGCGCGTTGAACAAGGCAGTCGCAGAGGGTGTGATCCAA
>JARROY010000229.1:0-5911 GCA_037383445.1 Anaerolineales bacterium
ACCCTTTATTCAAAGGGTCAGGTAGGTGGGGGTTATTGTATAAAAAAACTAAAAAGCCTCTCAATATTATTGTTTGGTAGCAACTTAGATTAGTTATTAAATAGATTTCAGCGCTGCACCAAAAGCCAGTGCAGAAGCAATCAGGCATAAACCTGTGCCGAGATAGTTGTACTCATTGAATAAGGATAAAGCCCCGGCAAGCAGCCCAAAGACTCCGACCACAATTAAGCCGAGGACCAAACACCCTGCAGTGGTTTTGGTTTTATTGACTTCCATCGTCAGCTCCAAGTATTATCTGGTTTAAGGAAGGGTGCGATTCGCCCCGCATGCGGGTAGTGTAACCGATTATAGCAAATACGATCCCTCAAAAAATGAGAACAGGATAAATGGCGGAGAAAGACGAGGTTCGAATAAAACCATGAGTGATTCGATCGCATTCAGCCAATTCTCAACCCGGAAAATTTGATACAATCGAGATATGCAGCCCGCTGATTTTATGACTGAAAGTTTACAGCGCGCCCCATGGGGACTTCAAGTGGCGGAAATCCTCAATGCGGCAGTCCAGGCGGTTGATCCTTACCGGGCAGTCAGCCGCACCATCTTCATGCCGGAAGACCAACTGCATCTCGGAAAGCATACCTACAATTTGCGAAAAAACCGAAAAATTTACCTGGTGGGGGCGGGAAAGGCTGGACTGCCGATGGCGCAGGCGGTCGCAGACAAACTGGGTCGTTGGATTGCAGGAGGATTGGTCATCGTTAAAGAAGGCTACGGCGGAGCAGAAAGTATCGGTCTTGTCCGGATTGTTGAAGCCGGCCATCCGATCCCAGATCATCGAGGCCTGACAGCCACCCAGGAAATGTTGGCTTTATTAAAACAGGCCCAATCAGATGATCTAGTACTGGTGGTTCTGTCAGGTGGGGGCTCTGCTCTGCTGACCGCTCCAGTTGAAGGTGTCTCTTTAGAAGATATGCAGGTGCTTACCAACCTGCTGTTGGCCAGTGGAGCGGATATCGAAGAAATTAACCGGATACGAAAGCAGATTGATGCTGTAAAAGGCGGCGGGTTGGCCCGGGCGGCGGCACCCGCCCCGGTAGCGGCATTGATCCTCTCTGATGTGGTTGGTGACCGGTTGGACATGATCGCTTCTGGACCGACCATTCCGCCTGCCGGCCGTTGGCAGTCCGTGATGGCGATAATTGACCGCTATCATCTAAAAGACCAGCTTCCATCTTCGGTGTTGAAGGCACTCCATCACCCACCGCAGCCGCCATTGCTGGCATCAATCCCGCCGAACAACATCCTGGTGGGCAACAACGAACTTGCCGCTCGAGCCGCGCTGGAAAAAGCATCCCAGTTTGGCTATCACACACACCTGCTGACAACTACTATGCAGGGGGAAGCCCGCGTGGTCGGAGAGGATATGGCTGCTCAATTGAAAGCTTTTGCAGAAGCCGGTCACCACGACCGGCTGTTTGGGTTGCGGGCGGAGAGACCACGGTAACCCTGCGCGGGAACGGCCTGGGAGGCCGCAACCAGGAATTGGCCCTGGCAGCCGTACCGGGTCTGGCGGTCCAACTGGGGTTAAATGTCCAAACGGCTCTGGCGGCCAATGATTCGCATCCGTTTTTCTCAAAATTAGGGGATTGTCTTTCTCCCGGCCCTACCCGTACCAACGTCAATGACCTTCTATTTTTGTTCTTGTTTTAGTCTTGGGTATATTAACCCTGGGACTGTATTGCAAGAATCGGTACCCATAGTATAGATCTGGCAATTCTGAAATAGTATATAATACCTCTATCTATGGAGCGATTATGCAACGCACACCGACTGTGAGAGCATTTTTACCTCTGATTGTTTTGCTGCTGGTTTTGGGCTGGGGCGGACTGTTTGTTTTGGTGAATATGACCGTGCCGACTCTCTGGCCACGTTGGCTGTTTTACTTTTTGGTTGTGGTTGCATTCACCGGGCTTGCACTGCCGGTGGTGGTCTTCCTCCATATCCGCTTTCCTGTTGAACCTGCCCCAGAGCAGAAGGTAATTGTCAGGCAGTCGTTGTGGGTGGGAGTGTATACGGCCCTTCTGATCTGGATGAGTTTCGGACAGGTGGTCAGCGTGGGGCTGGCGCTCATCTTCCTGGTAGGCTTCGTGGTGGTAGAAATATTACTGCGTTTGCGGGAGCGGAGTTTTTGGCGTCCAAAATCCTAGGAGTTTCGCAAGATGACGGAGACTAAAAACCAGGCGAATTTGCGAAAAATACCCTCCGTCGATTCCTTATTAAAATTAGGCGAGGGTCAGGAGCTGTCCACCGCTTATGGGCACTCCCTGGCTGTTACAGCAGTCCGGATGGTGCTGGACGAAATCCGCACCAAAGTCAGCCGGGAACAAGGCACCATTCCGCGTCCCGAACAGATCTTACAAGACGTAAGCCAAAAACTGCAGCAGTGGACCAGCCCAACGCTGGAACCTGTGATCAATGCCACAGGGGTCATCCTGCACACCAATTTGGGCCGGGCACCGCTCAGTACCGATACGATCAGCGCCATCCAGAAGGTCTCCCAGGCATATTCGACTCTTGAGTATGATCTTGAAAAAGGCCAGCGGGGTTCGCGCTATCTGCACACTGAAGATTTGCTCATCCGTCTGACTGGCGCTGAAGCAGCCTTGGTGGTCAACAACAATGCTTCCGCATTGCTGCTGATCCTCTCAGCCCTGTCCAGCCGCAGACGCACCCTCATTTCCCGCACCCAACTGATTGAAATTGGCGGAGGATTCCGCATTCCGGATGTGATGGTGCAGTCTGGGGCGATCCTGCAAGAGATCGGCACCACCAACCGGGTCAATCTAAACGATTACCGCACGGCGATAAAAGAATACCCGATAAAATTGGTGCTGCGTGCCCATCGCTCTAATTTCAGGTTGGTCGGTTTTACTGCCGAACCCACCCTGGAGGAAATCGCAACCGTTGCCCACCAGGGTGGACTGCCGATGGTGGATGATCTGGGCTCTGGCTCGCTGCTGGATACAGCGGAATATGGCCTGGCGCACGAGACAACCGTGATGGAATCCCTGGCCGCCGGATCGGATTTGGTATGCTTCTCTGGTGATAAACTGCTTGGCGGGCCGCAGGCGGGAATCATCGTCGGGCGCAAAGTACTGGTGCAAAAATTGCGCAAGCACCCGGTTGCGCGGGCTGTGCGGGCGGATAAAATGGCCCTTGCCGGGCTTTCGGCAACACTGCTCCATTATCTTAAAGATGAGGCAGAGAAAAAGATTCCTATCTGGCAGATGATCTCAATGGATATCGCGAAAGTTGAAGCGCGCGCCATGCAGTGGACGCGTTTTCTAAAAGGGGCCAGAATGATCTTTGGCGAATCTGCAGTAGGGGGAGGTAGTTTGCCCGGGGAACGCTTGCCGACTTGGTTGGTAGCGCTGGAGGTGCCCAACCCCAACCAGTTCCTCAGCCGTTTGCGCGGCGCACATCCCCCGATCATCGCCCGGGTGGAGGACGGTTTGGTGATGATTGACCCCCGCACCGTATTACCACACCAAGAAGGAGCTCTGCTGGTCGAGCTCCAGAACGTATTGGCCGCAGTTCGCAGCTAACCATTAATCTAAATTTGGTAGGGTTTCTATTTTTCGTACCGCACGCCAATGGGGGGAAACTGTATAATCCAGATAACGAACTTTGGTGAGCTTCAGCAGTTCAGGGGACTTTACTCCATTGGGGAGAATTCCGTTGTTCAAGCGGACATTCGAATAGTAGGGTGGGGATATCTTTGATACCGTATCGTAATGGTCTGGTTGGTAGTTCCACCGGTCTTTGGCTTCGTCATCAGTAAAGAGCACCAGATTAGCAAAATCTCCGCTGGGAAGTTGGGTGGTACTTAAACTGAGCAAACCGTCAAATGTGAGAAAGATTTCTTTGAACTTCTTATCGGCGCGAATCAGCGGGGTAATATCTGCATTGGGTCTGCGATGCCCAAAGAAACCGACGACAAAAATGTTTTGGTAGCTAAACAACTCTTTAGGTCGGATGTAATAGATCTTGAATTCCTTGCCTTCCAAGTCGATCTGGAAAACAGCTTTCTTGCACTTAGAAAAATCACAAACCTCTGGATCGTGATAGGTGTCTACCAACTGCTCGGTCATCCTGACCAAGCGCGCTCGATCCATAACGCTGTGGTCAAGGTTTGTAAATGGTCTACCTGAGATTTTTTCGTAAGGTCCAATGAGAATATCATTCGCCATTGTATCCCTCTCTTCATTGATTGGGGTCAGTCTGTATGATGCAACCTTTATTCTATTATATATGATAAACTTTGGCGTATTATTGTAACAGATGAAAAACAATCTAAATCCGCAAAATACTGCCGCCTTCATGTAAATTCCATACCAATCTGTGGGTTATAATATGCCCTTAGATGTCAAAACTTGAGATAGGGAAAACAAATGAAACAAGACCTTGATACTTTAATGGAGCAAGCTGGTTTAGATGCCCTGTTGGTGAGCGGCTCCGCGGCTCATAACCCGGCGATGTTTTATTTTACCGGGAATGTGCATATTGGTTTTGGTGACCTGATTAAACAACGCGGTCAAGAGCCGGTGCTGTTCTGCCACCCGATGGAGCGTGAGGAAGCCGCCCGCACCGGTATAAAAACCAAGAATATCGCAGAATACAAAATTACGGAACTGCTCAAGCAAACTGGCGGCGACCCAGTCCAGGCGATGGCGCTGCGCTACCAGCAGATGTTCACAGACATGGGTCTGACTACCGGACGGGTCTCTATCTACGGTTTGTTGGATGCGGCACAAAGTTTCGCAGTCTTTAATGCCCTCCAGGCACTCATGCCGGAAATCGAGATTGTCGGCGAGATGAAAGATCCTGTGCTGTCTCTGGCTCGCGAAACCAAAGACTCTGATGAACTGGAACATACCCGCAAGATGGGGGCGGTGACAGTTGAGGTGGTCTCGAAGACGGCGGAATTTCTCAAGTCCCATAAAGCGAAAGACGGCGTGCTGGTCAAAGCTGATGGCCAACCACTGACGATCGGGGAGGTCAAGCGAAAGATCAATTTATGGGCGATCGAGAACGGGGTGGAAAACCCGCACGGTGTCATTTTTGCCATCGGCCGGGATGCGGGCATTCCGCACAGCACCGGCAACCCGGATGATGTCTTGGCCCTAGGCAAGACGATCGTCTTCGATATCTTTCTGCAGGAACCAGGCGGCGGCTACCATTTTGATTTCACCCGCACCTGGTGCCTGGGCTATGCCCCCGAGAAAGTGCAACAGCTGTACGACGATGTGCGCGCGGTCTTTGACCAGCTCATGCAGGAGACTGAAGCCAACATGCACTTTAAGATCCTGCAGGACCGCACCTGTGAGCTTTTTGAGGAGCAGGGCCACAAGACCATCCGGCAGGACCCGCTGACTCAAGAAGGCTATGTCCACAGTATCGGCCATGGTATTGGTCTCGATATCCACGAACTCCCCTTTTCCCGCCCACCGGAGGCTGTTCTCCGCCCCGGCGTGATCGTGACGATTGAGCCGGGGTTGTATTACCCGGATCAGGGGATGGGCTGCCGCCTGGAGGATACGGTGTGCGTGCATCCCGATGGCTCAATTGAATTGATGGCGGAATACCCGCTCGATCTGGTGCTGCCAATCGAAAACGCGTGATCTGATTCGGTTCGCGATTGACGTATAACTATTAAGCCCGGTTTCCCCGGGCTTTATTTCTCATATTGATTGGGGCGCACGGCTGTGCGCCCTTACTCTTTCAGGGGATTACAAAAGCGGCAGCTGTGCCAAATCATGAGAAAGGGGATCGAGGGCGAAAAAGCTGGCCAGCTTTTCCTGGCTGAGATGTTCGTTTTCTACCAGGCGGCGGACATGCCTGAACTTGAGGA
>JARROY010000230.1:0-7160 GCA_037383445.1 Anaerolineales bacterium
AAACCCTCTGTAAGGAGACAGAAAAACATGAGTCGAAAATTTTTTGCAGTACTATTTACTTTAATCATATTAACCGCAGCCTTGACTACTCTTGCTGGGGCGGCACCTTCAGATTTCGGTGATTTGAATCCTGAATTTACAGCGAACACCGACAATCCCAGCCACCCGCTGGGGGATGCCCAAAATGCATTGAAGCTCCAGGGCTTTGCAGCCAAAATGAATGGCAAGACGAACGGCCCGGTTGCCGAAGTAGCCAAAGGTCAGTTCGTGGAATTGGAGCGTCAGGGTGAAGATACCATCTGGACAGTAACGGGTGAGTTTGGAGATTTAGAATCTCCCTATGGTATTTTACAGGGTGGTGCTGTTGGTCCACAACGTAATCAAATCCCCGAACCAGACCGCAGTGTCGATAATTCCACCATCTGGGCGCCTGACTTCACCAAAGAGTATTATGAGAATATGCTCTTCTCAGAAGCTCCCGGTGCGGTTTCCATGCGCAACTTTTATATTGAACAATCATCCAACCGGTACACAGTGAATGGTACCGTAGAAGATTGGGTGCAGGTTCCCTACCGCGCTGCCCATTATGGGCGGGACTGGTGCGGTGGTATTGTTTGCGGCCAGACCACCTGGTGGTTCGTCCGTGATACCCTGACTGCCTGGTATAACGCACAACTTGCTGCAGGGAAAACTCCCGCTGAAATTGATGACTATTTGAGTCAATACGATGTTTGGGATCGCTATGATTTTGATGGCGATGGCAACTTCAACGAGCCTGATGGCTATATCGATCACTTCCAGGCTGTGCATGCTGGTGAAGGTCAGGAGACCGGCGGTGGTTCCTACGGCAGCGATGCGATCTGGAGCCATCGTTGGTATGTTCAATTGGTTGGAATTGGTAGCGGTGGCCCCACACTTGCTGATGGCACAGTTGTACCCTATGGTGGTACACCCGTTGGTGGTTCCAGCAGATACTGGATCGGCGACTATACCATTGAACCCGAGAACGGCGGTGTAGGCGTGTTTGCCCATGAATTTGGACATGACCTTGGTCTGCCTGATTTGTATGATACCTCCGGCAACGTAGGTGGCGCTGAGAACTCTGTCGGTTTCTGGTCCTTGTATGCTAGTGGTTCCTACGGAAACACTGGTATTGCCTCTGAGGGGATTGGTTCCAAGCCGATTCCCATGAGCGCTTACGAGAAGATCTTCCTCGGCTGGTCGAACTACACTACTGTTGGTTACGGTCAGAGGGCTTCTGTAAGGCTTGGACCTTCAAATTACAATACCAAAGCTGCTCAACAACTTGTGGTATTGCTACCTGACAAGAACGTGGACTTCGAGGTTGGTGATCCGTATTCTGGTGACTATTTCTACTTCTCAGGTTCAGGAAATGACCTTGATAACACCATGACCCGCGACGTCACTTTGCCTGCAGGAGCACCTTCCTTGAGCGCTAAAGTTAATTTCAACATTGAAGTTGATTGGGACTATGCCTACCTCGAGGTGAATGGCACTCCTGTTCACACCAATTTCTCAACCAATAACAACCCGAACGGTCAGAACTTTGGTGAGGGTATTACCGGTTCCTCTTGACGATGCTGAAACTGACCCGGGTTGGACCTATGCTGGTTTCACCCGCACGACCAGTACGGTATCCTTATCCTTCTTCAACGCCTACTTTGCGGAATTCCGCACTTATAAAGGCTATGACGATGGTCTTCGCACTGGCCCGTACAACTTCGGCTTCCTGGATAATCTGGCGCTTGGCAATTGGGTCGAGCACTTCCCCTATCAGGATGGTCTCTTGGTCTGGTACTACGACACCTCCTTTGAAGACAACAATGTCGGTGCGAACTGTGCTGGCGGCCGCTGTGGTGGCTTGTTCCTGCCAGTAGATGCCCACCCTGACCTGATGCTCCGCCCGGATAATGGAATGGTCTGGCGCCCACGCGTTCAGTCCTACGACGCCACCTTTGGTCTGGAACCCACCGATGAAATCTGCCTGCACATGAACAGTGTGGAAGGCTGCTATGGTGGCTTGCCTGCCAACCCGCTCTTTGATGACACGCAGAGCTACTGGTTCGCTCCAGATGCCTCGATCGGTCATCTTGGTTGGGCCAGCGTTCCGCTGCCTGCCACTGGCACCACGATCCGTGTGGTCAGTGTTTCGGCACAGGGCAACTTCATGCAGGTGCTCGTAAATCCATAAAAGAAATATGTCCTGAAAGTAATCCAGGACACGCCCCAAATTCTCTAACGAGGAAATGGGGCGGATGCTTCAGTCGATGAGACTGAATGCAATTGGTAGTAATGAGCGGAGCCGGGTTTTCCCGGCTCCGCTTCTTTTATCCCCTGTTTTGTTTCTTGTCATCCTACAACCACTCCATCTCGATCTGATTCGGCATTTTCCACCGAGATTACAACCTTTTGGCGATTTTTACGTATAGAATTAATGCAGGACTTGATCTCAAGGTTTTAATTTAAAGGAGAAAAAAATGAGACGCAGAGGAAGTTTTACGTTTGGAGTTTTGCTGATCTTAATGGGAGCCTGGTTCTTAGCCGTCCAGTTCGTGCCGGATATTGGTGATTGGATGTCTCAGTTTGCAGATTGGCCGATCTGGGTGATTGGCCCTGGCCTGATCTTTATCCTGGCTGGCCTGATCAGCGGGGTCTTCGACCTGATGATTCCCGGGTCGATCATCAGCGGGATTGGGTTGATTCTGTATTACCAGAATGAAACCGGCGATTACCAGAGCTGGGCCTATGTTTGGGCGCTGATCATCGTGTTTGTGGGTATTGGGATCTTCCTGGCGAATGTGTTCCGCGGCAAGGTCAGTAAAGCGTTTGAGGAGGGCGGTCCACCGATGATGACTGGCTTGGTGATGTTCCTGATCTTTGGCTCGATCTGTGGATGCTTGTCAGACCGCTCTTCCGCGGGAAGAAAAGATCTGCAAAAGTGGTCGTCAATATCTCTTCTGGTGAAGAAGCAGAAGTTGTTGAAGCAGTTGCTGAAGAACCAGCTGAAGAACCGAAGGAAGATTGGGAAGCGAAAATGGATGCAGAGTTTGATGACCTGGATGCCAAAGAAGATCAAGCCAAGGATGCTTAAATCCTTCAAATTCTAAAGATGCAAAAATTATGGGCGGCTGATCAGCCGCCCTGTTCCTTTTAACCGAAACAGAACCTCAAGAACATAGAATGATGATTCCCTGGTAGTTTTAACCCCGCGGATCAGTATGTAATTAAGCGTGAGGAAAGAATTTGGGGATATCCCTTAATATTTCCGGTGTTCGATTGCATTTCTCGGAGTGTGTCAGAACCATCTGAACCAAATAATAGATGATCGAGTAGGCGGTGGGTTTTCGCCGTATCGAGATCATAAACCATTTCGTTCGTCAAACCCACCACTCCTGACTCTCTCCTTTTGCGGCAACATTTCACCGATCGTGGATAAATTCGGTATAATGGGCGGAACATTTTATTCATAGATCGATTCCCGATTGTATAGTGGGAGGCAGGATGCCCAATAATTTTCCAACCCCAGAACGAGTACTCGTGATTGTTGCCCACCCCGACGACCCTGAATTTGGCGCCGCAGGGACAGTCGCCCTTTGGGCTTCTCAGGGCGCGGCGGTGACATATGTGATTGTCACGGATGGCAGTAAAGGGAGTGCCGAAAAGGATATGACCCGCGAAAAGTTGATTGCCTTGCGGGAAGAAGAACAGCGCAATGCGGCTGCGGCGTTGGGTGTTACTGAACTGATATTCCTGGGTCTGCCCGATGGTGAAATTGAAAACAACAATATCCTGCGCGAGATGCTTGTCCGCCAGATTCGACTCTACAAGCCGGATGTGCTTGTGACCCATGACCCGACTTCTCGGATTGTCGGAGGGAGTTATCTGAACCATCGTGACCACCGGACAGTAGGGGATGCCGCCCTGGATGCGACTTTTCCTTTAGCCCGGGACCGGCTCAACTATCCTGAGCACGAGCGGGAAGGTTTAGATCCGCATAAGGTTTTTGATGTTTTTCTCATTTTCAGCGACCAACCGAATTACTGGGTGGATATTTCATCGACCATTGACCTCAAGATTAAAGCCTTGCAGTCCCACAAAAGCCAGATCGCTAATCTGGATGAACTCGAGGAGCGCATCCGCGAACGCGGCCGCAGCACTGCTGAGCATGTTTCTTTTGAATATGGTGAGACCTTCCGCCGCGTCCAGCTAAATAGGTAGGGAATCGTGTTGAAGGTTTATTACCCCGTTGATCCCCCGTCGCAGCCTTTCCAGGAGGAAAAAGCCGCCTGGGATCTGCTGTATGCACGTCTAGATCCTCGGATCGAGCTGATCACCGGTGAAAAACTGCCCCAGCCAGCACAGTATCAAATCCTGGTCAACGGAAGACCCACAGCAGAGCAAATCAACGCCAGCCCGGTGCTGCACACATTAATTATTCCCTGGGCAGGGCTCTCGGTTTCGGCAGGTGATCTGCTGAAGCAATACCCCCATCTGGAGGTGCACAACCTGCATTACAATGCGGTCACTACCGCCGAGACGGCTGTGATGCTGCTGTTGATGGCTGCCAAGCTTATCATCCCGGTCGAAAGGCAGTTCCGGCAGCATGATTGGCGCCCGCGCTATCTCTATCCCAACCCATCTTTGATGCTGCAGGGAAAAACTGCTCTGTTACTTGGATACGGCAGTATCGGCCAGCATGTCGGTAAAGTTTGCCAGGCGATGGGGATGCGGGTGATGGCCACCCGCCGAACTCTGGAAGTAGAAGATCTTGCCGATCCGGTGGCAGAAGTATATCCGGCCGGGGAATTGCACCGCTTGCTGCCGCAGGCCAATGTGCTGTTGATCACCCTTCCGCTTACGGATGAAACCAATTCGCTGATTGGCCAAAAGGAACTGGATTTACTCCCGGAGAACGCCATTCTGGTCAATATTGGCCGTGGGCAAATTGTAGACCAGGAGGCTTTGTACCAAGCCCTGAAATCCGGGCGCCTCCATTCTGCTGGATTGGATGTCTGGTACAATTACCCGCCAGATGAAGCCAGCCGGGAGTACACCCCGCCCGCCGATTTCCCCTTTCATGAACTTGATAATGTCGTCATGAGCCCCCATCGAGGCGGCGGCTCTATGGAGATAGATTTACTCCAGATGGAGTATCTTGCAGATATGCTCAACCTGGCTGCACAGGGACAGCCGCTGCCGAATAAAGTGTACCCAGAAAGAGGATACTAAGCCGATGCCATTGATGCACAACAGCGAATTCCAGGTTCGATTTTATGAATGTGATGCTTACGGCCATGTCAACCACAGCAATTATTTCCGCTACATGCAGGAGGCGGCTTTTGCTGCCTCTGCCGCAGCGGGATTCCCGGATGAAGAATACCAGCGGCTGGGGGTCATCTGGTTGATCCGCGATACTGAAGTTGAATACCTCAGCCCGCTGCACTATGGCGATACTGCCGTTGTGACAACCTGGGTGGACGATTTTAGACGGGTACGGTCCCGCCGAATGTATGAGGTCCGCCGCAAAGGAGAGGAGACTCTGATTGCCCGCGGCTCTACCGATTGGGTTTTGCTCGATCGGGAGAACCACAACCCGGTCAGTATTCCAGACAAGATGAAGCAGGCATTTTTCCCGGAAGGAATTCCCTCCACGCGCGGGACGCGCCAGCCGTTTCCGGCACCGCCGCCTGCTCCATCAGGCGCGGTCACGATTCAACGAGAGGTCGCCTGGGAGGATGTCGATCCGGCCCAACATGTCAATAACGCCAAATACTTTACCTACATGGAAGAAAGCGGCATCCAGGCCGTTTCACAGTTCGGGTTGTCGATGCATTCGTTCCTCGAGCAAGGATATGGTTCTGTCGCCCGAAGAACGCGCATCGAGTATAAGCAGCCGGCCGTGTTAGGTGATACACTTGAGATTACAACGTATCTCTCGGATGCCCGAGCTGTGCGCGCCACGAGACATTTCATGATCCGACGCCAATCTGACCAACAGTTAATTGCCCAGGCCTATATCCTGTGGGTTTTTATTGACCTTCAAACCGGAAAGCCAGTTCGGATGCCCGAAACTTTAAGGCATGAATTGGCCTCACACATTGCTGATTAGGGAGAATTTGAACATATGTCAGATATCAAAATGAACCAGACTACTCTCGGTCCAAAATTTGAGGAAGCCCTGCTCTTCGCCAACCGGATCCACGCAGAACAAAAGCGTAAAGATTCGGGCGCACCCTATCTGGCTCATGTCCTCGGAGTGGCGGCTCTTGTCCTGGAAGATGGGGGCTCAGAGGAAGAAGCCATTGCGGCAGTGTTGCACGATGCGGCGGAAGACCAGGGCGGAGAAGAGATTTTAACTGAGATTCGGGATAAGTTTGGCGAGAAAATTTCTCAAATTGTGCGGGAATGCTCCGACACGCTGATCTCCCCCAAACCTCCCTGGAAGCGGCGCAAGGAATATCATCTCGGTGTGCTGAAGTCCGCTCTGCCGGAAACCATCCGCGTTATGCAGGCGGATAAAGTCTACAATGCCCGCAACCTGCAGCGTTCATTGATCGAACACGGACCTCAGACTTGGCAAAATTTTAAAGGCGGCAGAGAAGGTACGCTGTGGTATTTTCGCCAGATGTATGCGCTCCTCAGCAAAGTCCGCTCTGGCTACCTGATGATGGAATTTGCCCGCCTGATTGAGGTGATAGAAGCTTTCCCGCTTGCCGATTCTGATAGCGAGGAACCTGATGAGCGTGGATAAAATTATCTTTGTCGAAAAGCTTAACCTGTTCCAAGATCAATGGGCACCCAAAATTATTGCCCAGATGAACGATTTACACTTCAAATTGGCGAAGATTAAGGGAGAATTCGTCTGGCACAGCCACCCAGAAACCGATGAGGTCTTTATTGTCCTAGAAGGCGGTTTTGAAATGCAGTTAAGAGACAGAAACCTGCATTTAAACGCGGGAGAGATGTGCGTTATCCCCAAAGGAGTCGAGCACCGGCCGGTGGCAGCCGAAGAATGCGCGAGTCTGCTGGTTGAACCTGCCGGAACGGTAAACACCGGTGATGCCGGCGGTGAATTAACTGCCAGCCACGACGACTGGATTTAACAGATTGGGTCGGTGCCGGGACGATTGCACGGGGGA
>JARROY010000231.1:0-4420 GCA_037383445.1 Anaerolineales bacterium
CATGATTTTCATGTAAGATAAAGTATGGGAAGGATGGAGGAAGGAGTATTTTTGGATAGGATTTTATAAGGTGGTTATTTAAAGTCTATTTTTTAATATATTCAAGTATTATATTAATATGCCATCAATAAGTAAAAAAACGGCTGAAAAAATAATATTCTACAGGTTTAAAGATGTCTATGAAAAAGAAAAAGACATCATTCTTGAGAATATTGTTCATGATGAATCGCCGGATTTTTTTGCTATTAACAAAAATGATGGTTCATCGGTGGGAATTGAAGTTACAGGAGTATATCAAAATAAAGAAGAAGCAATGCTCCAGTATTGGCGTCAAGATGGATGGCAAGATTTTTTTGTCGGAGATCAGAGTGAATTAATCAAAGCGTTCAATGATGTATTATCCAAAAAAGCTAAAAAATCTTTCAAATACACTCCTGCTGACAAACAAATTTTAGCAATCTACATGGGAAGCATGGTTTTTCAAGAATCAATCGATTTGGAGTTTATGAGACCCGAGATTATTATTCCTGAAAATAAATTCTCAGAGATTTGGATACTAATAAAAAGTTACGAATCGAAATTTAAATTATATAGATTACAATAATTTCCATTCTCAAAAGATCCTAAATTATTTCCCTATCAGAAAATTATTCAAGGATATCGTTTAAATTTGTCGTCAGGAAATGGGTTGCCCGTCTCATGATCATATCCATCCACGCGATGAGTTCTTCTACGGGTTGTTTCGTATTTGGGCTGGAAGTTTCATCTGGTAAAGGCCAAGACTCGCTAAGACGCTTCCGATGGTCTCGAATCTTTTTGACAGTTTCTTCTGGATTATTTTCCTGCTCAAGTTCATTCATACATACAACAACTTTCATAAACTCATCAAGGATTTGGAAGTATTGCAGATGAAAATTTTTAGATTTTAAATACGCCTGGCTTCCAACCTGGACACTCATTCGGGTTGAGAAAAGATCCCTGAAGGCCTCTACTCCATCAGGGGAAAGGCTTGTTCTCCCTTGTCTTAGCTGTTCATAAATATGGGGCGTGAAACCGGCAATGTGATTTCCGACTTCATTGATGAAATCGATTGATTTTTCTCTGATTTTATCTGTTTTTGTTCTACGCTCAGCAATGACGTTGAGTAAATACCCACCTACAACAAGAGATATCAATGTAATCACAACGGGCTGATTCAAAATGTCAAATATTGGGTTCATTTGTTTCTTCCGGAAAGATATTGATAATACTTCAAATCATGATAACACAAAAAAGCAGACAACTTATTTTGCATGGATGATATAAACATCCTTACCTCACCAGGATCGAATCCGTATTCCTGTGAGTTGTAGGTTCGCGTCCTCCTGGAGTCACCAAATGTAGGACCTCTAATTCCAAGAGGTGCTGTATCTTTTAATCAAATGGGGAGGTATCTTCTTACCTGTCTAGGCAAACGCTTGTTTTTGTAAACCAAATCGTGTTGAGACCAATAGGAGAAGAGGGTCCTTGTCAAGCTTCATCAAATCATATATTATTTAGATATCCTTTATCCAAACAAGTGTATTAGCAGTTTCCCAAGGAGAGTCTTAGTTTATGTATCTCTCTGCGTTGGATTTTTTTAGATGGGGGGAAACGGAGGTTGTCCTATTCGAGCATACTCAACAACCTACTTTATTTGTATTTTTTTGTCTTAAGGAGAAAATGAAATGACTGTAAAGAAAAAAGTTTTTATTGCTGCTGTAGGAATCTTGGCAATAGCGCTAGCATTATCATTTGGCAATGATAAACCTGCTCCGCAAACGACCAAGATACCCGCAACCGAGATGGCGGCACATGGTATATGGATGAGTTTAGTCCCACCGCGGGTCGATTCGGAGGAATTTGCTACAGAAGACCTGGTTGCACTAGATCCTTCCAATCCATCGGCATATACACCACCGTCCGGTGCTCAAGTATGGGCTGCAAAACACCACCTGGGTCCTAACCCACGGGCGGCGAAAGCTTTAGCGGCAGCCGAAGCTCGCGCGATCCAGAAGAACAAAAATCCTGCTGCCGAAAAGAAGCAGGTCGAATACGCCAAACTGCTTACTCTGCTGATCGAGTTCTCAGACACGGCAAATGATGAATTCGTCGATTGGGAACGGCAGACTGATATTAACGACCCGACATGTGTAACTGAGACGGTTACCTTCAATGGCCCGATGCACGGCGAATTGCCCGATCCATCTACAGTAGGAACAGGTCGAGATAACAACACTTTTTGGGTACCGGACTTCAGCGTTGAACACTATACGAAGTTGATGTTCTCTGAAGATGGTATCACCGAACGCGTCCGTACAGACCTAACTGGACCGGATGGCCAGCCAGGCTTCGATATCTCAGGCTATACGATGCGCAATTACTTCTTGGAAAACTCTAGCGGAATGTACGATCTGAGCGGCACCGTGGTGGATTGGCTCACCCTGCCTCATTCTGAAGCCTGGTATGGCGCTGACAGTTGTGCCGGTGGAAATGCCAGTATGATCGGGCATCCGGATAACCCGATTGGAGTCCAGCAATCCGTAGTGGATGCTGTTGACGCACTCAATGCACGCGAACCTGACTTCAACTGGGATGAGTTCGATACCGACAATGATGGCGTCATCGATCATCTTGTGATTATTCACTCTGGAGTTGGCGAAGAGGGTGGTGGGGGAGCAGATGGCACGTACGCTATCTGGTCGCACAGCTCAGATGTAATGCCTGCCTTGGGCGGCTACTTGGCTTGTTCTGCTGGAACCCCGGGATGCGATCCCGATAACGACATTGTTGTCCTCAACTACATCATGCAGCCTGAAGATGCTGGCGTGGGCGTTTTCGCACACGAGTACGGGCATGACCTAGGTCTTCCGGATATTTATAATGTTCTGGGCAACGGCAGCAGCGACCCCGAGTTCTGGGATATTATGAACACTGGCAGCCACAGCGGTCCCATCTTCCAGTCAATCCCATCGAATTTTGGAATCTGGGAAAAATGGGTGTTGGGCTGGTCGGACCCAGTGATCATGGACAGCACTGATAAACCGCGCACGGTCAAGATTGGACAGACATCCAACCCGCCCTTCGGCAGCGCAGATGGGGTGCGTATCACCCTGCCAGATCAAGTGGCTACCCTTTCCACACCGTACAGCGGAGAGAACATGTGGTGGAGCAACAACGACGCGAACTGGGCGGACTATCGCCTAGAACATGACTTTGATCTGACCGGGGCTGCAGCTCCCATAGAATTCACATTCTGGACAGACTACACCATTGAATACCTGTGGGACTACGCTTTCGTTGAAGTTTCCACAGACGGTGGTTCAACCTGGACGCAGCTGCCGGACCTGGACGGCACCACAACCAATGATGACCCCAATGGTCGTTTAGTGGACTACGGTAACTTACAGAATGGTATAACCGGAGATTCAGGTGGGTGGACCCAATTGCGCTTTGACTTGTCAGCATATGCAGGCTCGACAATACAGCTTCGCTTGCGCTATGCCTCAGATGCCGGCTTCCTTGAAAGGGGCATGTTTGTCGATGATATTGCCATTGATGCTATCGGCTTCTTCGATGACGCCGAAA
This sequence comes from Anaerolineales bacterium, assembly GCA_037383445.1. Taxonomy (GTDB): domain Bacteria; phylum Chloroflexota; class Anaerolineae; order Anaerolineales; family UBA11579; genus UBA11579. Next base: position 3,607 of record JARROY010000231.1, read on the forward strand.
GTGGTCCTGGTGACTGGGTAAGCGACCCGCAAGCCTTTGTCGGATCTCCTGGCGCCGGATGGATCATGACCACGGGTACGTTCTCGTTCCCGCACTACTACCTGGCCGAATGGCGCAGCATGGACGGGTTCGATCTTGGCTTGCAGTACACCTATGATTCGACCTTCCTGCGCTACGATACCGGTGAGTGGCTGGTGGAACGTGTGCCTTACAACGCACCGGGAATGTTGGTTTGGTACCGCAACACGCGCTACTCAATTAACGACGTTAACACCCACTCTTTCGACCCGCCAAGCCTGGGCGCTAAGGGAATGCTTTTGCTTGTCGATTCGCATTTCGATCCGCTGCGCAGAATCATTGGTACTGGCGGATGTGCACTATGCAACTTGGCCAGCCGGCCGCAATCCTCCAATGCTGCCTTCAACACCTGGGGCACAAACACCTTCACTGAAGGTTTTGAAGAAGCTGACGGAACCATCGTTCTCTCACCAATCGCAGCTCAGGAACCTGTCGACACTTTCACAGATTCCCTGGGATGGGTGCCTGGAATTGAAGTCCGCTTGGATTTGGGTGGCTTCTACTTCAGAGACCAAGATGCTAGTGTAGTGGTACCCTCTCTCGGGGGTGCGGATTACGATTGGCGTGTCGTCTGGCCGGATGGTTCCCCTGCGTATGATTTTTGGGGCGGCGGTTGGGGGAGCGGCAATCCTGCTGATGGTTTCACTCCGGGAGCATACGATCCTGATAACCCCAATGAAGGTGTAGAAATTGGCACCAACATTCAAATTCTCAATGTAGCGAAAGATTACAGTTG
>JARROY010000232.1:0-1712 GCA_037383445.1 Anaerolineales bacterium
TAACTGCGAGCTGACCGAAGAATTGAAGTGGGGTGTTCCTTGTTATACCTTCGAGGACCATAACATCGTTTTAATCCACGGATTTAAAGACTACTGTGCTGTTTTGTTTTTCAAAGGCGTCTTGTTAAAGGATGAAATCGGGGTTCTTGTCCAACAAACGGAGAATGTGCAGGCAACCCGCCAGATTCGGTTCACCGATGTTGAGGAAATTGTCGAGATGGAAACTATCATCAAAGCCTATGTTAATGAGGCGATTGAAGTGGAAAAAGCCGGTTTGAAGGTGGATTATAAGGAGACCACAGAATTTAATATGCCGCAAGAATTTCAAAATAAATTAGATCAACTCCCTGAACTGAAAACGGCTTTTGAAGCATTGACCCCGGGTCGTCAAAGAGCATATTTGCTTTATTTTTCTTCCGCCAAACAATCCAAAACTCGGGAGGCCAGGGTGGAAAAATATAAGCAGCAAATTCTCGATGGCAAGGGATTAAATGATCGCTAGATTCAACAGTATCGACATGACTGAACAGCCAGGGAGCTTTTAATATTAATTTTGGCTTTTATCCACGACCAACACTTATTCAACAGAGGTAATATAAAAGTATGGCCAACAATACTAGCAATAACAAGAATTTGTCACCAGAACAACGAGCAGAACTGCTCAAGGTGCTGAAAACCCGTTTTGAGAAAAACATGAACCGCCATACAGGTCTTGTTTGGGATGAAGTGCAAGCAAAGCTGGAAGCAAATCCTGAAAAACTTTGGTCCCTCAATGAAATGGAAAGAACTGGCGGCGAACCGGATGTTGTGGGACAGGATAAAAAGACGGGCGAAACCATTTTTTATGATTGTTCTGCGGAAACTCCTAAAGATCGCAGAAATGTTTGTTACGACCGGAAAGCACTCGAGGCTAGAAAAGAACATAAACCAAAGGATTCTGCCATGGATATGGCAAATGCCATGGGAATCGAGATTTTAACCGAAGAACAATACCGCGAGCTGCAGAAACTTGGAGATTTCGACACAAAAACCTCAAGCTGGTTGGTAACCCCTCCTGAAATTAGAAAACTCGGCGGTGCCATCTTCGGTGACCGTCGCTACGACCATGTCTTCGTGTATCACAACGGTGCCTCCTCTTACTATGGAGTCAGGGGATTCCGCGGCTCGCTAAGGGTCTAATTTTACACAGACAGCGAATTGTTATGATATCGGCCTGAGAAGCGTAATGTAAACCCTCTCCTTTATCGCAGCCCTTGAACCTTCTCCAGAAGCCCGAAGAATCGCATCCACTTGAGCAAACAGGTGATTTTCCCGCAAGGTAATGGCCTCGTCTTGTGGATCATCGAAGACATCCAGGCTGTGCCAGTAGTCGCCGAGTTCATCGACCGACCTGGAGTAGGTCATGAACTCAAACTCAGCCCTGTCTTCAACAGCAAAGATGCCCCGATCCACCACCTGCGAAAGCGCTTTCTCCGCATGCTGCACATATTCGCTGTCTTTCTCACGCACACGTTCAGAGAAGAGCAGTTCGCCATCCCGGTATGCCTCGATGAAGTGACCTTCTTGAAACGGGTGGATATCTACCAACCTCCCCTCGGGTTTAAGTAGTCGTCTAATTTGTTCCAGGGCATGAACCATGCCCTCGGGCTCCATTCATCAAAGCACCCAAGAGAGGATCACGCAATCAAGCACCCCCTGATCGCTCTGGGCGG
>JARROY010000232.1:1733-6084 GCA_037383445.1 Anaerolineales bacterium
CCCCCGGATCGCTCTGAGCGGCAAACTCGTCGAAAGTTATGTGTCGAAAATCGACACGACCCTGCAACGTGTCTGGCAGGTCTTCCTTAGCCTGGTTAATCCACTCCTCATAAGGATCAATCGCCGTCACATGACCAGCAGCCTCCGCATAGCGCCAGGTTAGCCGGCCAAATCCGCAGCCGATCTCAAGAACAGCTTTCCCTGTTAGGTCTGCCATATCAAATAAGGCGCGAATTTCGTTGCCTTCGGGATCACTTTGAACTGTCATCTTATTTGATCTCCAATCTGAACCTGCATCCATGAAAGAGCAGTTATCACCTGCCTTCATTACTTGTGCTACCTCTTATATTAGACCAACTCGTGATATTTGTGAAGCTGAAGAGGTAAAAGTCTCCGGAGTTGGGTATTGGTAAGTATTCTACATATTTCGCTTATCTAGCAACCAAAAATCATCGCAATTATTTAGTTACCCCAAAACTCGCCTTTGCTATGATATATTTCCCCAAAAAGGAGAAAAGCTGATGTCGGAAATTAGAAAGATCGCTTATAAAATTATCACCGATCGCACAGTCATCCGCTGCTGGAACCCAGAAGATGCCCCGCTTTTAAAATCGGCCATTGATGATAGTTTGGATCACCTTCGGGATTGGATGCCGTGGGCGCACCAGGAACCAGAGACTGTCCAAGCCAAAGCTGCTCGCCTCAGGACTTTCCGCGGGAAATTTGATCTGGATCAGGATTATGTGTATGGAATATTTAATCGAGAAGAAACCCGGGTGATCGGAGGGACCGGTTTACACACCCGGGCAGGCGAGGACGCCCGAGAGATCGGATATTGGATTCATGCGGACTACATCAATCAAGGGTTAGCTACCGAAGTGGCAGCGGCATTGACCAAGGTTGCCTTTGAGATCAACCGGGTGAAACGAGTTGAGATCCATTGCGATCCAAGCAACCTCAGAAGCGCGAGAGTGCCCGAAAAATTAGGCTTTGTCCATGAAGCCGTATTGCGCAATCGAACGGAGACTCCAGATGGACAACCACGCGATACTATGCTCTGGACGATGTTGGATGATGAATACCCCTTGAGCAAAATTAAACAACTCAACCTTACAGCATTGGATGCCTTAGGGGAGAATTTATTTTAGAAACGATTCCAGTGTTTATTTTATAGATAATAAAATTATGTGGAATCAAGCCAAATGTCTCCCCATTCCTTAATTCGGTGATATTATTATATAAATCAGGTCTAATTAGTATTTTTTATGAAAATCCGGGAGGGAATCACTGAATGAACACCCCGCTCACTTTTCTTTTCACCGATCTTGAAAACAGCACACATCTCTGGGAGCAGGCCTCAAATGACATGCACCAAGCTATGGCCCGACACGATGTCTTGATTTCGGAGGCAATCGAAAAACACCATGGCAGAATCGTTAAATCTACCGGGGACGGGTTCCATGCTGTGTTCGAATCGGCCGCAGAAGGAACGCTTGCTGCCCTAGACAGCCAGAAAGCGCTCAAGGTCGAAACTTGGCCTGAAGTCACTGGCCCCTTAAAAGTTCGCATGGGACTCCACACCGGGGACAGCGAAGCACGCGGGGGAGATTATTTCGGCCCCACGCTCAACCGGGCGGCTCGCGTGATGGACATCGCCCATGGCGGGCAGGTTCTGCTTTCAGAAGCAACCGCCTCTTTGGCTAAGGAATCCCTCCCAAAAGAAATCGTCCTATTAGATAAAGGCCAGCACCGCCTTAAAGGGATTGCCTCATTGGAGCATATTTTCCAGCTCTCCAGTACGGACCTGCCAACCGAATTCCCTCCTCTCAGGTCGCTTAGCGCCTTCAAGCACAATCTTCACCGCCAATTGACCAGTTTTGTCGGCCGCGAGGAAGAACTGGCCGAAGTCAAATCTCTATTGAGTGAGACACAACTGCTCACTCTGCTTGGACCCGGCGGGACAGGGAAAACCCGCCTGATGCTCCAAGTCGCTGAAGAAGTCATCCACAAGTTTCCGGATGGTGTCTGGTTTGTCGAGCTAGCTCCCCTGACCAACCCAACCAAAATTCCTGACCGGATTGCAGCTGCCTTGAATGTGCAGGAACAGCCCGGCCGGGATATTCTTGAAACCCTTTATGACTACCTGCGACAGAAAGAATTGCTCCTGCTGCTCGATAACGTCGAACACCTCGTGCGAGACTGTGCCGAAGTGACCGAACACCTCCTTGAACACTGCCCCAAGATCACCATCCTCGTTACCGGCCGCGAAGCCCTCTTCATCTCTGGCGAGATCACCTTGCAGATTCGCTCCCTCTCGCTGCCGGGAAGAAGTGAGAAGTTGTCCTTTGAGGAAATCCTGCAGTCCGAAGGGGTGCAGTTATTTGTGGAGCGCGCCCAAGCTGTCCGTCCTAATTTTCGCCTTACACCTCAAAACGCCTCCGCCGTTACAGAGATTGTCAAACGCCTGGATGGCATCCCGCTCGCCATTGAACTGGCCGCGGCCCGGATGCGCATGCTGACCGTGGAACAGATCTCTGACCGTCTCAACGACCGCTTCCGCCTGCTGACTGGTGGGCACCGCACAGCCCTGCCGCGCCAGCAGACCCTGCAAGCCCTCATCGACTGGAGCTGGAATTTATTAGACGAAGAAGAACAGCTCTTGCTGCGCCGTCTCTCGGTGTTTGCAGGCGGGTGGAACATGGATGCTGCCCAGGTTGTCACCGGGTTTCCACCGCTGGATGAGTATGCGGTATTCGACCTGCTGGAGCAGCTGATCAATAAATGTATGGTCAACGTTGAGTATCCATCCGAAGGAAGGGCGCGCTACAACCTGCTCGAGAGCATCCGCCAGTATGCCAGGGATAAACTTTTCGAGGCTGACGAAGGGGAAGACCTTCGCAACCGGCACACAGAGTATTACGTCGCCTTTGCTCAGGAAGCCGAGCCTCATCTGTATCGATCCACCATGATGGCGTGGGTAAAAAAGATTGAACAGGAATTGGATAATCTACGCGCCGTGATCACATGGTCGCTGGATAACAAGCCGGAGCTAGCCTTGCGCATCAGCGGTTCTCTGCTCTACCGGCCTGCCCATTGGCTCCATTTTACCGAGGCAAGGTCCTGGTTGGAAAAATCCGTCGCAAAAACTCGCCCAGTGCTGGGTAAAAATGATACGATCATGACCGATGAAGATTTTGTCAAGGGTCTCATCGGGCTGGCCACCGCCTATTCTTTTTATTCCGAACATGTTAACGGCATAAAAACCATTGATGAAGCTCTCCAGGTTGCCAAGCAAAATAACCTGCCGCGTCATTTTGCCTATGCCGTACTGATGAAGACCACCATCTTAGGAAACGGCGGCGGCACTTGGGACACCCCTGAATGGATTCAAACGATTGAAGAGGCACTTCAAATTTGTGTCGAACACAATTTTGATATCGAGCTCTCTCAATTACAGTTCGCGGTTGCATTTGTCAAAGCTCAAAAAGGCGAGATCAAAGAAGCCTTGCCAATCTACCACGCCGCATTGGAAAACTCAAAGAAAATTAACAACCCCTGGCGGAATGGGGAAATGTACCGGGTTCAGGCTGCTATGTCCTATATTCAGGGAGACTATGCTGCGGCCGAACGCGCCATCCATGACGCCATCCGGACCTATACCGAAATAAACGACAAGCGTTTTACCCTCATCGCTCAAAGTGATCTGTCTCACCACCTTCGCAGAGCCGGGAGATGGGAAGAAGCGATCGAAATTTATCTTGAAACCCTCCCTAAATGGCAGGAGCAGGGCAATATACCAGCGTGGGCCCACCAGCTGGAGTGTTTTGCCTTTATCTGCATTTACCAGGGTAAATACGAGCCTGCTGCCATCTTGATTGGAAAAGCCAGAGGGACCCGCAGAGCAAAGATTTCCGAAAGCACCGATAGACGAGAAATCGCCGATTTGAATCAAGCCTTAGATCAGCTCGCTGAAGCCCTGGGTGAAGCCGAACGTGACCGGCTGATGAACCAGGGTGAAAATCTCAGCTTCGATGAAGCCACCAACTATGCATTGACTGAAGTCCAGGCTGTATTTGCCTAACAAGATAGAACGAAATATTGTCTTGCTGAACTCAATCAGCGAAAATAAAGTCGCACGGGGGGAATTAAGCTTTAAGACACATACACCATCTTACATTCATTATCCCGTCCAATTAACATCTTTGGTCGGTCCGGGGAGCCACACCCCCGGCGGGGGTGCAGGGGACAACGTTATTCCTGCAAAGAGAGCCATCGTATAGAAACAGATCGAGTTTTTCAACCCCATCCCCTTTACAAGGGGAAAGGTGGCTGCGAAGCAGGCGGGAATGGG
>JARROY010000233.1:0-7744 GCA_037383445.1 Anaerolineales bacterium
CGGCTCCAAACATGAGCGCCTGTTTGCGAGATCGAATATCTTTACGCCAAATCCTGGCACTCAAGGTTTGGTCTTGTGGGGAATCGCCTTAGGGCTCTCTGCCGGCTTATTTGAGGAGACAGCCCGCCTGATCGTCCTGCGGTTCTGGCGTAAAGATATTCGATCTCGCAAACAGGCGCTCATGTTTGGGGCCGGCCACGGCGGGATCGAGGCCATCATTCTTGGCATTATCGGTTTTATCAGCTTCCTGCAGCTGTTTTTCTACCGCCAGTACGGACCCGACTTTCTCGGCAAAGTTACCGACAGCGGCCAAGTCCAGGCACTGCAAAATACGCTGCGCACCTACTGGGATTTCAGCTGGTACGAGCACCTCTGGGGAGCACTGGAACGTTTCAGCGTCATCCCTATCCATCTTTCTGCGACCATCTTGGTCTACCAAAGCCTGCGCCGAAAAAATATCCTTTGGTATCTGGCCGCAGTAATCTGGCACGCCCTGGTGGATTTTGTCGCTGTGTATGCCGGCCAAAGCTGGGGAATCCCGATCACTGAAGGCATTCTGTTCGGTTTAGGCATGCTGGGTTGGGGGATGGTCTTTCTCCTCAGAGACCCGCACCCGCCGCCAGTGATAGAGGAAACAGCCAGTCCACCTGAAGCCGTCCCACCTGCACCAATGCCGCAACCGGCCGTGCAGGACCATACCATTACCATCGAAAGTTTAGAAGAAAGCCGCTATGAATAACACCATCATCTATACAAATAACCTCACCAAGTCTTTCGGCGATAACCTCGCCGTCGACCGGCTCTCCCTGGAGATCCCTGCGGGAGAAGTTTTTGGCCTGCTAGGGCCAAACGGCGCCGGTAAAACCACCACCATCCGTATGCTCTCGGCTCTCATCGCTCCCTCTTCGGGGGAAGCCAGCGTCGCGGGGTTCCAGGTGGGGAAGCAAGATTACCAGATTCGAAAATCTGTCGGCATCCTCACCGAAACACCGGGGCTGTACAACCAGCTGAGCGCTGAACGCAATCTGTCCTTCTTTGCCAAACTTTATGAGGTGGAAGATATCCCGGGGCAGGTCGAACGCTACTTGCGCATGCTTGGGCTGTGGGAGCGGAGGCATGAAGCCGTGGGCACTTTTTCCAAAGGCATGCGACAAAAACTGGCGATTGCCCGCGCCCTGCTGCACGAACCCAAAGTGCTCTATCTGGATGAACCCACCAGCGGATTGGATCCAGAAGCCTCTAAAATCGTGCGGGAATTCATCGTTGAACTGCGCCATGAAGGCCGCACGATCATTATCTGCACCCATAACCTATCGGAAGCTGACCGCTTATGCGACCGGATTGCTGTTTTTCGCTCCAAATTGCTGGCGCTGGATACACCCACCAACCTGCGGCGGCAGCTCTTTGGACGACGCGTGGTTTTCCACTTAGTAGAAGCCAAAGATAGCTTTGCCCAGTCCTTAAAACAGCATGATTTCGTCCAGCAAGCCGAGGTCATCGAAGACAAACTGGTGGTCACACTCGATGAGCCGGAACAGCAAAACCCGATTTTGGTAAAGACGCTGGTTGAAGAGGGTGCCGAAATCCGCTTTGTAGGCGAACTGCGGCGCTCCTTGGAAGACGTTTACCTAACCCTGGTCAATACCCAGAAGGAGACTCATCATGGATAAAGTCTGGGAAATAATCCGTAAAGAATGGTCTGAAGTGTTCAAGAACCGAATTGTCCTGTTTGCGGTGGCCTTCATGCCGCTGCTGTTCATCATCATCCCTCTCGCCATCTTGTATTCAATGCGCGGCAGTATGGATGCAGAAATCAGCGGGATGATGACCGACATGCCGGAGCAGTTTTCTGCCGTATGTGAAGGGCTTTCTGCCACAGCATGCAGCCAATACTTTATTATTTTGCAGTTCCTGATCTTGTTCCTGCTGATGCCGGTGATCATCCCGGTGACGATTGCTTCTTACAGCATCGTTGGGGAAAAGGCCACCAACACCCTGGAACCTGTGCTGGCCACACCCATTACCACCCTGGAACTGCTCTTAGGGAAAGCCCTGGCCGGGGTGATCCCTGCCCTGGGTGTCACCTGGCTTTCCTATCTCGTGTTCGTGGTCGGCACCTGGATCCTCGCCCTGGATGATACCCTGGTCAATGCGGTTTTAGCCCCGATCTGGCTGATCTCGATTTTTGGCATCGGCACCCTGCTCTCGATCTCCGGGGTCAGTATTTCGATCATGATCTCCTCCCGCGTCAACGACCCCCGGGTGGCAGAACAGCTTTCTTCGCTGGTCGCCATCCCGTTAATCGCACTCTTTATGGGGCAGTCCTTCGGTGTGGTGCAGTTTGATCTCACCCTTGTCTTGTGGGTAACTTTTGGTATGCTTCTATTGGATGCCGTCCTGCTTTACTTTGCCATCCAGCTGTTCCAAAGAGAAACCATTCTAACCCGCTGGAAATAAATTGAAGGATAAACCATGAATAAGCGAACCATTATATGGATCTTTGCCATCTCACTGGTATCTCTGCTGCTGGTAGTCCCTGTTAGTGCGCAGCAAGAATCCCCAGACCTGGAAATCAAGCTCAACCGGGATTTTGGCTATGGCGGATTCGGCGGTGAAATTCAGGGCACCTTTTCGATTCGAGCGGAAGGACCAGAAACCCTTGCAGAGGTCTCCTTTTACATGGATGAGACCTTGCTGGGGAAAGATGCTGAATCCCCGTTTGCCTTACAGTTCAATACGGACAACTACCCACCTGGGCAGCACAAATACCATGCCGTGGGCGTCCTGGACGATGGAAGTGAAATCCGCTCGAACGAGATTACAGCCAAGGTGCTCTCAGAAGAAGATTCGATGAGCCGGACCCTGAACATTGTCGGGCCGATTCTGGGAATCGCGCTGATCGGAATCTTGTTAGGCGCCGTGGTTCCTGCCTTAATGGGCAAAAAGGGCAAGCCCGGTAAGATTGGGGAGTACAGCATGGCCGGGGGAACCGTCTGCCCGCGCTGCAGTTTTCCCTACTCGCGCCACACCTTCAGCCCGAACATGATATTCGGCAAGCTGGAGCGCTGCCCACACTGCGGGAAATGGTCTATCCGTCCAAGGGCATCGCAGGCAGATCTGGTGGCAGCGGAAGAACGCCTGCGGGCTTCCCAGGAGGAACAGCCTGAGATCGAGATTGACCCCCAGGACAGCCTGCGCCGGGCGCTGGACGACTCGCGCTACGACGATTAATTAGCTTCCTTTAGTCCTGTCAACATTAATTTCCAAAAGTGTATGCGCTCCTGAATATCTCAGGAGCGCATCTTATTACAAGAAATTGGTAGTAGAGGCGTACGCCTCTACTCGTGTTTTTTTATTCCAGCAGGGACAAGCAGCATATGGATTAATTTTATTAAAATATATATTGCGTAATTAATATAAAATGTAAAATATTATACATATTTTAAATTAAAAACAAAAATACACCCCATACGGACCCCCAGATACGTTAGAATGCGCGGTTTTTCTATCTCTATCCTGCTGATGTTCACACACCACCTGCCAACCCCCAGACTGCGAGGGCATCGTCTGCACCATCAAGGTCCAGGTGTGCAGCATGGGCCACAAGGCGGTTTCCGGCTGGTCGCTGCCCAACATCGCTTCGTACGCTCGCATGTAATAGGCCAGGCGGTGAATATTCAGGACTGCGGGTACGCTATATCCCTGGTTGAGGCGCTTCAGATCATCTTGCCATTCAAACATCCAGGTTTTAATCTCTTCCACATTCCGCTGCCAAACCTGTACCTCGTCCCCACTGAGAAGTTGGATCAATTTAGGGTACATCTCTGGCCTGGAAATGTGTTCCGTCAGGTCTCGGAAATGAGACAAGAAACGCCTCCCGCCCAACGGGGGGCCAAATAAGGACGCAACGGCATTGGCCGCATCCTCCAAGGCTTGCAGATAGGCCATTACCTGATCCGGGCCGAAAGCTGTTTGCCGGTTGTGGAAATACAGCCAGGTGGCCCGCGCCCGGTTCATTAATTCTTCCGCCCGCGCCAGCACGTTCTCATAATGAAAGAACAACCCCCGCACCCCGGCCTGAGTGAAATCGATGAAATGCTCGGGGTCATAGAGGGCTTTACAGGAGAACATGGTATTCCCCAACCATGGACGCGTGCGCAATTCCTTGGCCGGCTGGTACATCTCCTTACTGTGATGTTCGATATCCAGATGAACATCTTCGGTCATCCGGATGATTTCTCTTTCCTGGTCATATTTTTCGTGGATAAATACCAGATCGATGTCGGCTGCCCCGCCTAGGACCGGGTCTTCTCCCTCCAGCACCGTCCCGTGCAAATAGGCGGCGATGATCGTTGGGTCTTTTTCAGCGTGTTCGCCGACGGTATCTTCGGCTATTCGGTGGAGTAGTTCTCGCGTGATCCGCATCGATCCCAATTACCTCCCGTTTTGGATCGGCAGGCTGTCTTGTTTAAGCAATTGGGAAAGTTCCTGGTGAATCTGCGCCTCAATCAGGTCTAGATCGCCCATATTTTTGACAAAATCCAGGTGGTCGGTTTCAATCCTCAGCACCGGAGGTCCCTGGTAATGGTGGACAAAATGATCATTGTAAGCTTGATTGAGAGCGTCTATATACCCGACTTCCATATTGCGCTCATAGGAACGGTCGCGCATCGCAATCCGCTGCATGAGGACATTCGTTTCGGCCTGTAAATACACGATCAAATCCGGCAAGCGCACCTTTTCACCAAGCGCTTCGTGGACTTTGTAGTACATGTCCAGCTCATCGCCTTGCAGGTTGATCGAGGCAAATAGAGCATCTTTGGCGAAGGTGTAATCTGTCAGCAAGTTGCTCCCTGAATCGAGCACCTCTCGCACAGAGCGTCTCTGCTGGTGGTAGCGGCTGAGCAGGAAGAAAATTTGGGTTTGGAAGGCATAACGTTGGCGGTCCCCGTAAAAATCTGCCAGGAACGGGTTTTCCTCAAAAACCTCCAGCTGAAGCTCTGCGTCAAAGCGGGGTTGAAGCATGCGCGCTAAAGTTGTTTTTCCAACACCAATCACACCTTCCACTGCGATATACATAATTTCTTTACCTGTCCATGATTTGGATTTGATACACAATCAGGTATAGCTTACCAAACAACCATCCTCGATGCAAGAAAGTGGAACGTGCTTGGAAGATCCAGTCTCTCTGTTCCCATTTCTCTACCAACTGTGATCACATAGGTTAGGTATAGTAAAATCAAATCACCAGAACAACTGCCTCCTCTTCAAAAAAATGTCACAATAGAACGAACCCATTTAAAGCAATAAAGGAATAGTCATGACATCCTCTACCCTCCTATCTCATCGTATTGGTGAATCGATTTACACAATCCTGGAAGAATCGGGCGATTCACCGAAACTCAAAGCGGGAAAAATTCAATTTGGCATCACCATGTTGCTTGGCATTCTTAATGGATTGATTTTTGCATTCGTGTATGCCGCATTTAACGAAACGGGGTTTGCTTTTATCCTCTGTTTACTCGCATTTATCACATTAGTAATATTGGTACTGTTGCGATACAAAGTAATTCGGTTTGATCAAGCTCAAAATATCTATTTAGCCACAAACATGCTTGGCAATTTTCTGGGCACCCTGGCTTTAGGGGGTATCGCAAACTCAACGGGAGTTTTTCTATATATTTTGGGATCCCCATTGGGAAAAATTACAGGTAATACTCGCGAATTTCTCCGTTGGTTCAGTGGGAGTATAGGTCTTATCATCCTCGAGGTAATCCTCCATCCTGTGCTTAGAACAAGCAACAATATCCCGCCCGGTGTCAGTGCAATATTGTGGGGAGTAAATTTCATTGTTGTGTGTGGTTTCATCTTTGGGAATCTCGTCACCTTGCTGAAGCAGAGGGATACCGCACTTGAAGAATTGGGCGCAGAAAAAATAATCTCCGAGACTCTACTGCTTAATGTTCTTCCTAAAAAAGTTGCCGACCAGTTGAAACAAAACCCGGGGACAATTGCTGAGACATATGATGCAGTCACGATTATATTTGCCGATATTGTTGGTTTTACCCCTCTTTCAACTCAACTTGATCCAACTGAAATGATCAGCTTGCTGAACGCTATTTATACAAAATTTGATGCATTATCCGAAAAATACCAGGTAGAGAAAATTCGCACGATTGGTGATAATTATATGGCTGCTTCAGGTGTCCCAGAACCCAATGAGCGCCACGCATATAATATCGCCATGATGGCATTAGAGATGCAGGAGCACGCAAGAGAGTTAACCGCCTATAACGGGTTTAAAATCCTGTTTCGAATCGGGATCAATACCGGGCCCGTCATTGCGGGTATCGTCGGGAAAAAGAAATTCCAATACGATATTTGGGGAGATGCCGTCAACACCGCCAGCCGGATGGAAACATATGGGGAAGCGGGAAAAATCCAGGTTGCACAAACTACCTACGAGCTACTTAAAGATGCTTTTATTCTGGAACCGCGCGGTATCCAAACTATAAAAGGAAAGGGGCAAATGAAGACCTGGTTTTTAATCGGCATTCGAGAATAAAACGTAATTCGCCTTTTATCCAGGGTATAGTAGAATCAAGAAAGCAGTAGACTCTCTTTCTGAATCACAAGGAGATTCAATGGACAAACCTCCCTTCCAGGAACTGGCTGAAAAAATCCAACAGCACTTCGTCAACCAGACCTATACAGAAGGCCTTTCGCTTGCCAGCGAAAAACTCCCAGACTACCCGGAGGAGTACGCCGCAATCAATTACTGGCGCATCTGCCTGGCAGCCCGGCTGGACAATTTTGATTTGGCCAACAAGATTTTCGAAAGCACCCTTGCCTCGGGAATCTGGTATTCGGATGTGCTGCTGCGCAAGTCCCCCTCCCTGGAGTCCATCCAAGGACAGGAGGATTTTGAGCGTTTGGCGCGTATCTCTGAACAGCTGAGGGAAGCCGATGGTGGAGATCTGCCGCTGCTGGTCTCCCGCCCCAAAGATGCCTGCAAACCCGGTGATGCCGGATGTCCCACCCTTCTCTTTTTGCACGGCAACATGGATACCGCTCAAAACAACCTGCAGCATTGGGCACATCTATCCGCAAAGGGGTGGTTGGTGGTCACCCCACAGTCCAGCCAGGCCATGTGGACCGGTTCCTATATGTGGGCGGATGTTCCTTCTACTCAGAAAGAGATCGAACAGCATTACGCCAATCTCACCAGCCAGTACAGTCTGGATACGGACAAACTGGTGCTGGGTGGTTTCTCGATGGGTGGCGAAATGGCGCTTTCCTTGGTGCTGAAAGAGGACTTCCCTGCCAAGGGATTTATTCTGCTGGGTCCGGGGGGGCCGCTGATGAACGATGTCCGGGAATGGCAGCCGCTGATCGACCGCAGCCGTACCAATCCATTACGCGGGGTGATTTGGATGGGCGAATCGGATAACACCATCCCCCGGGAGAATGTGCGCAAATTGTCCGAGATGCTCCATGCGTCCGGGATTCCCACCCTGTTGGAAACTTTCCCCAACCTGGGCCATGACTACCCGCCTAGTTTTGAGCAGGTAGTCGATCGCGCCATCCAATTCCTTTTTCCAGAGGGTTAATTTCCAAACACCTAGCCCCCAGCGAGATGCCCAAAACTTTGTTTGCATCAAACAAAGCGAAAAAAGAAGGTTTATGCTATCCTTCAACTATGATGCAAAAGAATAATCGCTCCATTCTAATTACAACAGGTCTG
>JARROY010000234.1:0-6226 GCA_037383445.1 Anaerolineales bacterium
TTAAGTAAAAAAAGGACACTGCGTTCGCAATGTCCTTTTAATATTCAAATTTCAGGAGCTATTCACCGAGGTATTCGCGCAGCTTGCGTCGGATGACCGGGTGGCGCAGGCGGCTGAGCGCCTGGGCTTCAATCTGGCGGACGCGTTCGCGGGTCACACCCATCTTGCGGCCAACCTCTTCCAACGTGTAAGCCTGTCCGTCCAGCAATCCGTAGCGCAGCTGTAAGATGCGTACTTCACGCGGCGGGAGCGTGTTGAGGACCTCTTCAAGATGCTCCCTCAGTAAATTGTAAGTCGCCGATTCATCCGGTGCAGGCGCTTCCCGGTCCTGAATAAAATCGCCCAACACAGAATCTTCTTCATCATCTGTTGGAGTTTCCAGGGATAGCGGCCGGCGCGCTACTTGGATCATATTTTCCACTTTCTTGGGTGTCACATCCAAGGCCTCAGCCAGTTCTTCCACGGAAGGATCCCGTCCTAACCGCTGAGTCAATTGGTGTTGGACGCGCAGCAATTTATTGATCTGGTCGCCCATATGCACCGGGACACGGATCGTCCGTCCCTGGTCGGCAATCGCGCGCGTAACCGCCTGGCGAATCCACCAGGTCGCATACGTGCTGAACTTATGGCCGCGCCGGTAATCAAACTTTTTCGCAGCCCGGATCAGACCAATATTGCCTTCCTGGATCAAATCCTGGAACGGTACTCCCCGGCCCATATATTTCTTTGCCACACTGATCACTAGACGAGAATTTGCCGTAATCAAATGTTCTCGGGCAGCCCAGCCGTCTTCAATATTGTTGCGGTGTTCATAGCGGTCTTGTGACCGGATGCTTCTCCCATTATGGGCAAGGGTTTCGCGTGAAAGGCGGCCTTTCTCTATCCGCTTGGCCAGATATACTTCTTCCTCTGCCGTCAAGAGCGGGACACGCCCTACTTCTTTCAGATACAGACCGATCATATCATCAGTATCGATATTCGCCAGGTAATTATCCTCCAGCGAAGTTTCCTGATCGTCTTCCCCTTCACCTTCCTGTTCCTCTACCTCAGACATTAAATTCGAATCAGAAGGCTCAATACTGGTATCATCATCTACATAAGGAATTCCCGCGCTAAGCAAAGCTGCGAAGGCTTCTTCCAGCTTATCTACATCTCGCTCTGCTTCAGGAAAGATACTTAGAATATCATCGATAGTTACATAGGACTTCTGGCGACCTAAAGCAATCAATCTAGCAACTGGCGAATAATCCCCATTTTCACCGTTGATTTCTTCTAAAATATTGTCATCAATCACATTCATTCGCAATTTATCCTCTAAAAGTTTCTCAAGAATTAGCTATTCTTCTATAATTAAGAATAGCTGATAAGGTTTAATCTTACGCATCCGTGTTGCGAAATCTTATGTGCAAGCAGTCTTGCCTCCACTTTCAGCATACACGTTTTAAACTATTAAAGCAACCACCAAAAAGTACATCCATTTTAATAAAAATCCACCAGACACAATTTGAATCACCTCCTTGGTACACATCTCACAAGGAGCCAAATTTGATCAATCTGGCGAGAACGTTGGGTGATTGAAACAAAAACCCAGCAACTCCATAATTGTCGCTGGATAATTGTTGAATGACTTGTTGCTGAAAAGAATATACAACAAAATGGGGACCAAAGTCAAGCATTAGTTCAAAATTATATGATTTTCTAATAATTCCGCCTAAATTTGCCCTCTAAAAGACCCCAAATGACCTTTCAAGGTTATAATTTGGGTCAATAAATTAATGGAGTTCCACTTTTACTCATGAAACACACCTTCCGGCCATTTTCACGACGAGATTTCATCCGTTTTGCCGGTCTCTCCCTTCTCGGAATCGGAATCGAACCCATTTTATCTGCCTGCCGTCGCGTCTCCGCAAAGGAAGAAGTGGCCGAACCTATGACAACAGTCGTTCAAAAAGTGGAACCTGCCGTAACAAAATTATCCCCCAATTTTCCCCCACCTCCGAAACTGCCTCCCTCAACACGACAGAGGTAGTACCCCACCAGTCCTCCAGAGATAATCAGCGTCTCAGTTTGATTGAAAAATATGGCCCGGCCACCAAAGCGCTAGCCCTGGAATTCCATGGTGACCTCTACTGGTTTTTTGATGGTAACTACACTATGGACACGGATACGTTTTCCTGGTTGATGCATTGGTTCCAGGAAAACGAGGTCTGGTCAGCTAATGATAAAGAGCTGCTCGGTTTTTTGGATGGCACCCTCCAATTACCTTCCCGCAGTGTCATCTTGACCACGGATTCCGGAAGAAGTTCAGTCAATTCCATCAAGCGTATGATCCCAATCCTTCAGGATACGGGTATGCATTTCATCAGCTTTATCTGGACCATGCAAATGGAGCCAAATGAAACAGCTGCCTGTCCGGATAATCTGTGCTGGAAGCAGTTTCAACAGGCGCAGGATTCGGGTGTATTTTCATTTGGCACCCATTCAGAGTACCACCTCCCCCTTGCAGAATACGACCAAGAATTTGGTTTCGAAGATCTGTCACAATCTATCCAAGAAATTGAAAACAACATTGGTGTCACCCCACAACTTCTCTCCTGGCCGCTAGAATCTTGCCCGTTATGGGGTAGTTCGATCGCGGAATTGGGCATAAAAGCCGCCTTTGGCGGACCTTCTCGCCCCTTCGAGCAGTGTTCTGTCTATGCGCAAGATCCTCTCCCTTATTGCCTGCCGCGTCTTTTACCACCCAACCGGCAAAACCGTCTCTCTCCGCGGCCTGCCGGCATGTCCATTGATGAGCTCGCCGCCAATTACATGGATGGCTTTGGAAGGTAAGTTTGTGATGCTGCCGAACTTTCTCATCATTGGTTCCCAAAAATCCGGCACGACTTCTTTGTACAACGTCCTTCGCCAGCATCCCCAGGTCTTTATGCCCGATCGCAAAGAGGTTAACTTCTTTTTCCTGGAAGCAGAATACCAGCGCGGACCGGATTATTACCAGTCATACTTCGCATCGGTTCCCACCCAATCAATTGCTGTCGGTGAAGCCTCCCCTGGGTATATCTGTCACCCCGATGCACCAGCACGCATCCACCAACTCCTCCCAAACGTGAAATTGATCCTCACCGTTCGCAATCCAATAGATCGGGCGTATTCTCAATATTGGGATAACCGGCGCAGCCTATCGGAACACCGCACTTTTGCCGAAGTGGTTAAACTTGCATTGGAACCCACCTATCACCCGGGACGCTTGGGGTATTTCAGCCGCGGTACTTATCTCCAATATATCCAACGCTATCTAGACTACTACCCGCCTGAAAATCTACTCATCCTACCCTTCGATGACTTACGTCACTCTCCTGGCAGCTTTTACGGCCGCATTTTTCACTTCTTAGAAATTGATCCCGATTTCTATACCCCCGCCATGACCACCAGCTTCAACCCAGCCGCAGTCTGGGAAAATCCATTTTATCAATGGTTTTTTTCCATACCATCCCGAACCCGCTGGCTGCCCCCCAGACTGCGCCGCTTCACTTTCTTCGGACCGCGTATTCCCTGGCAGTATCCACCAATGGAACCGGAACTGCATCATAAACTGCTTGAATTTTACCGACCTTGGAATACCAAACTGGGCGAATTTCTCGGCCGAAATCTTTCTAACTGGGAAAGCTGAGATTCGCTGACGATTGATTAGACCGGTATTGGAGCAATCACCTGGGATGAAGCAAACATCCAGGTCACTAAGAGCGCGTTCAGGAAAGCCCCAACATAAATATTGCCGGTCAGCTGGAAGAACCAGGTCGATAACGGCAGCACCATGATCAGAATGAGAATGATTTGCACCAGGTTAATGATGAACCCCACCAATGCTGAAGATGGACCGACAAAAGGGATCACACCCATCGTAAAGATGGGGACATACTGAGCGGCCAGCTGTAACAGCAGCGGCACAGTCATCACCAGGATTGCGCTTACCGACCAGCTGGATAGGGTTCTTGCCCACGATGTTCGAATCGGCCTTCTCATTCTGCCGTAAAGGAAAACACCCATAAAGATAAACCCAAATAAAATGAAGGGTAAATATAATAGGAACATCTTTGCCCGGTATGGGGTCAAGTCGCTGGCAAATGGGAAGATGAACCGGAAATCCACAAAAAATAGTTTTTCAAGAACAATATCACTTAAGTAAGCAAACCCAAACAGAAGCAGTGCCAGCAGAGCGGCTCTGACAAAATTGTTTTTCCGCAGCCAAATCTTATCGCCCTGATCCGATACTCCTAAATCAATCAAATCCATCCCCACTTCGTAATGTTGGCGGCGATACCAGCGCCGGACGATGAAGAAACCGATCAGGTTGGAGATAAAGAACCAGAACACAATCCCATTAGCGATCATCATCGGAAAGACCTTATCGATCGGCATAACATACACATGGAATCCGAAAATGACCAAAATCAGCGGTAGATACAGCAGCATTAAGATCCCATTGACCACGGCGCCACGACGTAAATCATATTTCGGGATCGCAAAATCATCTCTCACTGGGTTCAAGAGGGGATTAAATAATGAGGTCTGCATCAGTAGCCACCCTAATGGGAACAAAGCCGCAATACAGGTTATCATTGCGATCAGGGTGGTCCACTCTTTGATCTGCCAGATCTGATTCTCAGGAAGCACCCATTGACCGACAGCGGGATTCAAGGCTTCCCTCATCCAGACGACTGCTTCAGCAATCGCGGCCTTGTTGTGAGACTCCTGAATGTGGGTCACTTTTGGCATAAATACCCGGCGTGCGGTGCCCTGTTCAAAGTCCCCATATGTGACCGAAAATTGGGGATCATTTTCCGCGATTACAGCCCGAGTTTGAGCGCTGTCCATCCAATCTGCCTCAAAATCCTCCACCCCGGTCATTCGCTGGCGGTATTCATCATATTTCCCAAAGATCATCAGCATATTGGCAGGTCTGGATTCGGTAGCCTCTTCCGTGTATGCCGTCCCGGAGATCACCAAAGCCTTCACATCCTCCCGGACAAGCCCGATCTGGTAGGCAATTTCGCCTCCAATGCTGTGACCCATCATCCCCACCGCCTCCGGGTTCACAAAGGGCAGGTTTTCCAGATAATCCAAAGACGCCAGACCACCAAAAGTATCATCAAATTCAGGATCATCCAACGCAAGTGGTTCACCAGAGTTGCCGCGGCCAATCGCATCCACATTCAGCACTACAAATCCGCGCCGGGCGAGTTCGATGCAGTAGGCATCACTGGTTTCGCGGTTGTTTTGATACCCATGAATGTACACAATCCCGGGGGCTGGAGCCTCTTCTGTTGCCAGCACCGGTCGAAAAAGTTTAGCCCGGATAGAAATTCCAGTGGCGTTCTCGTAGAACACATTCGAAACCTCTACCCGTCCAAAATTAGTCTGCACCTGAGATGCCAGCACTGCTGCTGCGAACATGACCAGCAAACAAGACAGCAAAAAGGGAATTGATTGTGTTGCGGGAACCTGTCTGTACAGCCTTCTCGTATCCATCCTATCTTCTCCAAAACCTTACTTCTTTTTCAACCTCTCCAATGAAAATATTGTACTCTATTTTTATTAATCCTCAATTCCCTATATTTCATCGGGAGTGGTTAAGTTGGTGGGTTAGCACAATTCCGATGATCGAGTAGGCGCCGTATCGAGATCATGGGGTCTCGATAATCGCCAGGAAAAGCACCTGGCGCACTCGACAACCAGAGTATTGTGAAAATATTACCCACATAAATAGCCACTCCCATTTCATCCGCCGTGAAATGCAACCTTTTAACTCGTTCTACGTATTTAAAGATGAATGACAAATGTACAAATCGTGCAATCGTAGCGAGAAATTCAACGAGTTTCTCGATGAGAAAACCAGTTTACAAATGGAGGCAAGAAATGGGTTGTTTAAAAGCGATCGACGGCTTGATTACCGGGTTAGTTGGCCTGGTGGTCGGGATTGTAGGCTTGGTCTTAGGATTGGCAGGCGGGATTGTCGGTCTAGTAGTTGGTGCCATCATCCTGGCTCTGATCCTGGTCCCGATTGGCATTCTAGTGGCAATCTTCTAGGCAGCTAGCTCAATCAGTCCGCGCAGATGTCAAGTAAGACGTCAATTCAGGGGCCAGTCGAAATAGGTGATTTATCCTCCAATGACGGCTGGCCCCTCATTACATAATAACGAAAATCACATCCAAATTTCCGGGCAAC
>JARROY010000235.1:0-7910 GCA_037383445.1 Anaerolineales bacterium
TGGGGGAAATTTGGGGCATCAGCCAAGGAGCCCTGGTGCCGCTAATCAGCGCATCGTCTGCCAAAACGATCATATCAGACCCGTCTGGGTTGGCAGCCCAGATTTGATTGCGCTGGAGGTTCTCCCCTGTGATAAAAACAAGCCATGGGCCAGTCGGGTTTAATCCATTTTCACCTTTTCGGGCCTCCTGTTCGCTCTGCTGCCCGGTCTGCTGGTCGGCAGGCTGGGTGGAGGAAGGATTGAGAGGAGGTGCTTGGTTATCCGGTGCGCCCAAATCTCGGTTCTGCTGAGCGGGTTCTATTCTTAATTCCAGTACCCCACAGCTGATGGTCATGATGGTGATCAAAAGGCCGATCATCCAAAAGCGATTTTTTTCTCTTGTCAGAGGATAGTTGCGTTTCATTTTATTCTTCTCCGCAATATTAAAGTCAACCAATCTTAACATTTGAATATTAGCGCAAGATGAAATTTTTGAAACCGATTCGAGACAATCTGTTACAGTGTTGTAACACTCCCAAGGCGGAGTGCTTGGCTAAAATATGACGCAAGAGAAGATCGAAGTGTTTAAAAGGGGCAGAACCCTCAGAGGGTTTCCTTACCTCATGAGGGCTTTTCTGCCCATGTAGTTGTACTGGCTAGTCCATAAACAAGATTTCCAACAGTTCTCCCACATTGTCCTTTTCTTCGAGCATCTTCAAGTTAAAGACCTCGGTATAACCGCAGTTGGTGCAGGAGACAAAGGCATAGAGATGAGCTTGGATTTCCAGCAGGCGTGATAACCCGGTACCCGACATAGCCAGCCTTTCGACGTGTCCATGCTTGGTACCGCAGCGTGGGCAGATAAATTTTTGGGCAAGAGTTTGGTCTACTTGTGACATGGTTTTTTCCTTTCAATATAAAAATATTGTAGAATTTTTAAGGAGTTTTGAACATTGTATAAAGTATGGGGATACCAGGTGTGGATCGGCTTGAACTCCATAATTTGATTTTGCACAGAAATTTGATCAAATCTGGTTGTCTGAACACTTTTGATTCATCTGCAGCTTTGTGTGAAAAATGGTATAAAGATGGTACAAAGTGCCAAATCAATCTAAAGGACGGCTCGATGCGCGAAATTTTTTATCCTAACAGTGTGGTAGTGATCGGAGTCTCTGAAAACCCGGACAACTTGGGACGCAATATTGTAGCAAATCTGATCGAATACGGTTTTGATGGGATCGTCTATGCGGTCGGACCAAGCGGTGGAACGATTGAAACTCGCCGCATCTTTCATTCGGTGGCAGATATCCCCGATGCGGTTGACCTGGCTGTGATTATGACGCCTGCCAAGACTGTGCCGGGCATTTTAGAAGAATGTGGGCAGAAAGGGATTCGCTGGGTGATCATCGAAACCGCCGGGTTCCGTGAGTTTGGCGCTGAGGGTGAAGCCCTGGAGCGTGAGCTGGTGCGCATTGCCGATCAGTATGAGATCAGGTTTGTAGGACCGAACTGCATTGGAGCGATCAGTATGGAGAATGGGTTCTGCGTGCCTTTTCCTCGCTTGAGAAAGTTTGTAAAGGACGGCAAAGTATCTATGATCTCTCAAAGCGGAGGGGTCGGGATGAGCGTACTGAACCTGATGGCAAACGAAGGGGTTGGGCTGAACAAATTTGTCTCGGTAGGGAATATGCTCAACATTGAAGCAGTGGATATGCTTGAATATCTGATTGAGGATGAAGGGACTGATCTGATCTTCATATATCTGGAAAGTATACGAGATGGGCGCAGGTTAATGGAAGTGGCAAAGACCTCGAAAAAACCGATCTTGGCGTTTAAGTCGAATATCGGGAATTTAGGTAATTCGATTGCGCTTTCCCACACTGCGTCTCTCACCAGTGATGATAAGGTGGTCAATGCGGCCTTTAACCAGGCCGGTATTATTCGCATTCACGATGCAACTACTCTCGGCAACAATATGAAAATTCTAGAGCTTCCTCCAATGAAGGGAAAGAACCTGGCGATCATTTCTCGCTCAGGTGGACATGCGGTCATTGCGGCTGACTCTTGCGAGCTTTCTGGCTTTAAGTTGGCCAAGCTGCCAGAATCGTTCCTGCGTGAGATTGAAAAACATTTCAGGGCTTCAGTTATTAACCTGACCAATCCCCTAGACTTGGGCGACCTGTTTGATCTAAAAGTTTACGCTCAGATTGTGGAGCAGACTCTTCAACTGGAGTCTGTGGATGGCGTGGTTTTTCTGCATACAGCCATCTCTGCCTCGGAAAATGAATCCAGCCGAGAACTGCTCGAATATATCATTGAGATGGTCAACAAGTACAAGAAACCGGTGGCATATTACATTTCCGCTTTAGCATCAGAAGTCAATCATCTCAAGCAAAATTATGATTTTCCGATCTTTACCCAGGTGGTCGAAACGATCCGTGCATTGGAGATCAATCACCATTTTGTGGAAGTCACAGAAAAATTAACCGAAGAGGATGAAATCCCTCACTTCCAGGTGGACAAAAACCGGGTGCGGGAACTGATCAACCGTGCCAGGGGGCAAAAACGCGACCTGCTGCTTTCTGAATCGATTGAGGTTCTGGATCAATATGGGATCCCAACTGTAAAAAGTGTTGTAGCCAACACGGTGGATCAGGCTCGGGAGGCTGCCGAGCAAATGGGCTACCCAGTTGCGATTAAGATCATTGCCGATCAAATCTCACATAAATCTGATGTTGGAGGCGTGCAGTTGAACTTGCGCACCGCAGGGGCCGTCACCCATGCATTTAATGACATGTTGAAACGCATCCGCAATGCCTATCCAAAAGAAAAGTTGGGTGGGGTGCTGGTGCAGCCGATGGTCACCGGAGGACAGGAACTCATCCTCGGAGGTCGCCAGGACCCGCAGTTTGGTCCAGTGGTGGTGGCAGGACTGGGAGGGATTTTCGTTGAGATCATCGGCGAGACTTCTGTTCGGGTGGCGCCGATCAGCCGAAAGGAAGCCCAGCAGATGATCCTGGGTCTGCGTGGAGCGGGGATGTTGACCGGCGCCCGCGGACTCCGTCCATCGGATGTGGATTCGGTGATTGACTCCTTGCTGCGGCTCTCCCAGTTGATGGTTGATTTTCCTGAGATCGCCGAATTGGATATCAACCCGCTGCGTGTCCTGCATCAGGGAGAAGGATGTCTGGCGTTGGATGCCAGGATGATCTTGTCGCCTTAAGCATTATTTATTCTTCGATGGTGGGTTTTGGTAAAGTTTAACAAGACCATTTTGGTAAATTTTTCGGGTTATTCGTGGTCTAGATGTTAACCTCCTGTTTTTTTGCTAAAACAGCATATGTATTCTATTTGTAAATGGTATTTAATGATTGATCAATGAAAGAAGCAACTGTGAAAAAATTAACTCCAGGTTTAATCGTGTTGCTGGGTTCTGGCGAAACTTTGCCTTCCAGTGGCAATACCCATGAATTTGTGGCCAAGAATTTGCCCGTGTCTCCCAAAATCGCCATCCTCGAAACACCGGCCGGCTTTGAATTGAATGCGGATAAAGTGGCTGAGAGGATCGGGGATTTCCTCAAAGTGCGCTTGCAGAATTATGCACCTGAGATCATTCAAATCCCGGCCCGTAAAAAGGGCACAGAATTCAGCCCAGACAATTTTGAGATCGTCAAACCTCTTCTGCATGCCGATGAAATCCTGCTCGGTCCGGGAAGCCCGACCTATGCTGTACGACAGTTGAAAGACTCCTTGTTGCTTGAACTGATCAAAGCACGTCACAGGATGGGAACCGCATTGGTTCTTTCCAGCGCCGCTACCCTGGCATTTGGTCGTTTCACCATCCCGGTATATGAGATATACAAAGTTGGTGAAGACGAAACCTTTGATTTAGAAGAATTGGGAGAGATCTCAATCCCAGAAGAGGATCAAGGAATAAATCCGCAGGTCTGGCAGCAGGCAGTTGATGCCCAAGAGGCTCTTCGTCTTGAAATGCTGGAAGCTTCCGAACCGCCGCAGTCAGTGCTCTCGATTTTGGAGAAGCGTAAATCAGCTCGTGCAGCAGAAGAATGGGCAGAAGCAGATGCCCTGCGTGAGGAAATTGAGGCTTTGGGCTGGAAAGTATTGGACAAGCCGGAGGGTGCAGAACTGATCCCTATGGAGCAGAAATGAACCTCCCAATCGAACGGCGGATCCAATTAGGGGAATTGCATTTGTATGCCCGGGAATGGCTGCCCTCTCAGGAAGCTGGAGATAAACCAGCTTTTTTGCTTTACCATGGTCTGTCGAGCAATGCCGCCACTTGGGATATGGTCGCCGCAGACCTTGCCCACGCAGGGTACCATGTCTTTGCCGTTGACCAGCGCGGCCATGGCTTGAGTGATAAACCAGATGATGGCTACGACTTCGCTACTGTTGCCAGAGATGTTTACAAGGTGGTTGAATTCCTTAAGTTGGAAAATGTGGTTTTAGCAGGCCAGTCTTGGGGTGGGAATGTCCTCTTGGAAGTTGCGGCTCGTTTTCCGGGCTTGGCTGTCGGATATATTTTTGTGGATGGCGGCTTTTTGAACCTCCACCAGCGGGGTAGTTGGGAATCCGTTTCTGTTGAGCTCCGGCCGCCTGACCTCACCGGGATCCCGATCGATGAGATTAAGAGCATGATCCAGTCGATGCAGCCGGGCTGGACAGCCGAAGCAGTCAATGGGTCAGCAAAAAATTTCGAGGTGCTGCCGGATGGAACAGTGCGGCCTTGGCTGAGTTTAGACCACCATATGGCGATTTTACGGGCTTTATACAACCAGGATGTTCCCAGCTTGTTCCCGAAGGTGCAGGAACCGGTATTAATCTGTGCTGCCGATGATGGCCACGAGTGGTCCTCCCGCAAGAGGGAGCAGGTTGCCGCCGCGCAAGAAAATATTCCAGAGGTTAGCGTGCGATGGTTTGCCGATACGGCCCATGATATTCATGTGGATAAACCGCATGAACTCTCCGCACTTATGCAGGACTTTGCAGTCAGCCATCTTTCCCACAGCGGTACAAATTAAACCCCCATTCCTGAAGGCATCTAAAGGGCATTTGATTGATCTTTGGTCAATCCCTTTAGCCAAAAACTGTAGCGGTATGTTCGGTTGCCGGGCAGGATAGCTTGTTCTGGCCAGCCTTCGAGATACGAAAACAAATCCCCCACACCGCGCTGCGCATAGTCACTATTAAGTGTGATTTGATCGCGGCGCGGCAGTTCGTGAATATGCTGGCTGGTTTCAAGATCCTGTTGGGTGTACGGCCAGGCACTGATGTTCAGCAGGGCGCCGCCAGAGCTGCGCACCTCCAATCCCACGCCAGTTGGATCGTTCAGACGTGCCCAGCGTACTTCTGAGCGGTTGCCGTTCTCCTGCGGGTGGGTGTAATCGTGGGTCATTTCCTCCACCTTCCCCTGGAATACCCCCGCAATCCCGCTGGCTTTGCGGTCCTGCATCGTCTCGTGCGGCCCCAGGCCAAAGTAGCTCAATCGATCATAGCTGGCAGGAACTTGCAGGGACATTCCCACCCGCATGATCTGTTTCTTGGGGGTGAATGTGTAAGCGACCAGCACCTCTCCGTTACCGAGAACCGTATAGTCTAGAACAAGGGGGCTCTTGCCATAGGGGATCTTAAAGCGGGTGTGCACTTCGACGGAACCGTCAGCCATCTGCTCAAGCTTAAAATCCTTCAGCACCCGTTTTTCTGCCGCCTGCGCCCAATAATGGCGCAGGCTGAGACGCCGCTCAAGAAGAGGGACTAAAAATTTGACGACACTGTCGTTATCCAGCAAGGCGCGCCAGAAGTTAGGCACCAGGGGAGAAGCCAGCAGTTCTTCTCCATTCAGGGAGTACCCGCTCAACAGTCCGGTCTGTGGGGAGAAGACCACCTTGCTGTGCTCAGTGATCAGCGAGATTTCCTCATCCTCAAAGTCGATCTTCACCACCGGCAGGTTATTCCGGTCTATTAGCATGGCAGGTTGAACCTCAACCGGCACTGGGAATTGCTCCCAGGCAGCCAGATGCCCGGCCGCAGCCCAGGGCGAGTCTTCAGCCAGGAGGAAGCGAAGGGTCAGATGAATTTCTGCTCCAGGTTTGGCTGGCGGCAGGGTGTAGGGCAGTTTGACCTCTTCACTTTGCCCGGGTGGGGTATTAAGTGTTTCCAACTGACCGGACTGGATCGTCTCACCATTTTCAAGCAATTCCCATTCCAGGGTATAACTGCTCAAGTTGGTAAAACAGCGTTTATTGCGCACCGATACGCTACCTGCCAGTAGATCGATTGGCTCAACTGCTACATCCTGGTAAACTTTTTTGACTTCAAAGGCATGCGGATGAGGCTGCCGATTGGCATCCAGCAGACCATTGATGCAAAAATAGCCATCGTTTGGCTGGTCGCCAAAGTCTCCGCCGTAAGCCCAAAATTCTCGACCATCCTCAGTTTTCTTTAATATAGCCTGGTCGATGAAATCCCAGATGTAGCCTCCAGCAGCATGCGGGTATTCTTCGAAGATACGCATATGCTCGTCTAATTGGCTGACGCTGTTGCCCATCGCATGAGCATATTCACAGATCAGAATGGGGACCTCACCGTACACGTTGGGGGGGACGCGTTTCCCGAGAAGGGTTTCCGAATCAACGAAGCGGATGGTTTTTTCAGCCTTGGCAATTTTCTCCAGCTTTTGGGGAGAGGGGTACATCGTGCTGATTACATCTGAAACCACATGGAAATGGTCTCCTTCGTAGTGGAAAGGCCGCGAATCATCCAGTGCCAGAGCCGCGTTTTTCATCTGCTCAAAGTTAGCCCCATGTCCGGCTTCATTCCCCAGAGACCAGAAAAGGATACAGGGATGATTTCGGTCGCGCTGCACCATGCGTACCACCCGGTCAATGGATGCTGCCCGCCACTCAGGCTTACCTGCTGGGATGCGCTTCGAAACCCCGTGGGTTTCCAGGTTGGCTTCGTCCATTACATAGAGTCCATAGCGATCGCAAAGATCGTAGAACCGCGGGTGGTTGGGGTAATGGGCGGTGCGAACGGCGTTGATGTTGTACTGCTTGAGCAGCTTAATATCCTCTTCGATGCGTTCGGGAGTCATCACCTGCCCGGTGAGCGGATCCCATTCGTGGCGGTTGACCCCTTTCATGATCACCGGCTGGCCGTTTACCAGGATTTGTTTGTTTTTGATCTCGATTTTGCGGAAACCGAATGGGTGCACGGCTGCCTCGACCACACTGCCATGCGCATCGAGCAGCTCCAGCAGGACGCGGTATAAATTTGGCGCTTCCGCCGACCATTTTTCCGGTGAATTTACCAGCATCCGCCCGGCCACCTGGTATATTTTTAGGGCATCATCTCCCCGCGTCGTTCCCTTCATAAGGATTGGTTCGCCAGCCTTTTCCCCAGCGGAATCCAGCAGACTGACCCGCACGCCGAACTCGGCTGAGACCTGGGAGGCATATTTTTCGACCAAAACCTGGGCTTTAAGGAACGCGTTTTCTAAGTCGGCATCAAATTCACAAGAGAGGAAAATGTCTGCCATGTGCAGCTGCGGCGCTGCCCACAGCGTCACATCCCGGAAAATACCCGAAAGCCGCCACATATCCTGGTCTTCCAGGTAGGTTCCGTCGCACAGGCTGAAGACCTCTGCCGCCATCAGGTTCTCGCCGGGTGTTAGGTATGGGGTGAGCTCAAATTCGGCGGGGGTGTTGGAGTCTTGGCTGTAGCCGAGCTTTTGGCCGTTCAGGTATAGGTTGGCAGCCGAGCGCACTCCATCGAAGCGCACCAGTACTCGCATCCCCTGCCATTCTTCTGGAATAGTAAAATGGCGCCGGTAGCAGCCCACCTGATTGCGCTTGTGATCGATGCTGGGAATACGCCTCTTGCTCAGCCCGGGACGCGGCCCGATGTTGATA
>JARROY010000235.1:7943-10128 GCA_037383445.1 Anaerolineales bacterium
AGCTTCCCCTGCAAGGCACTTTCCCGGTTGGGATGATAACTTGTGCTGGCATGGGGCGGCCTGGTGTTGACCTGAAAAATTTGCGGGTTTTCCCAGTCGTGGATGAATTTCGGCATGCGGGTGCTCTCTAAATCGTTTTTAACCTCTCGTTGTCCCAAGACACATTTCAAAAAATGCGCCTTGCAGGTCATTTATAACGCATTCTCCTGCAGTTGTGGTAAAACTAGGGTGGAGAATCCTATGCAGCCAATCACCCTGGTCAGCTATCTGCTGGAAAAAGACCCGGTGCGTTTCACGATCCTCAGAGAGGGGGAGTCCCTTCTGAGTGTATCCACCTCTTACGATTTCGAAAACATGGATGTGTTGAAAAACGGTATCCGCCTGCAAACCTCTGGCGGGGAGCTGAGTTTGGTGCAGGATGGCAGCAAGCTCAGTTTTTGCTGGCAGGGAGGGCAGATAGAGACCCGCATCCGCTTGGAAGGGCGCTGGTTCGGCATTGGGGAACTGGTCCACCAAGCCTGGGACCTGAGCAAGGTGACTCTGCCGCTGTCAGATTTTTTGGTCGCCGATGCCGGGGCTAGCGGATACTCCAACCTGATGTCGCCGGTGTTCTTCCAACAAGCTGGGGTGCTGCTGATCGTTCGCTCTCCATTCAAATTGGGAATCAACCAGCTTCCCGGTCCTCCTCCCGACCTGCCGGAGTTTGTCCTTGGAGATGAAATCCCCTTCGACCAGCGCCCGGCCTTCGATACAAAAGGACAGGGAGATGGCTATATGACGCTCGTCGGCGATGATCTGGCTTTTGATCTGCTGATCGCCGAAGACCTGGTGGCTGCCCACCGCTTGCTGATCGAGCAGGTCGGCCATCCTAAAACACCACCGCCGCTGGAATTTTTCGGCAAACCGGTCTGGACCACCTGGGCGCAGTTCAAGGAGCACATCCACCAGGAAAAGGTGCTCGATTATGCCCGGCAGATCAGGGATAATGGTTTCCCATACTCTGTCCTGGAGATCGATGACCGCTGGCAGGCGCAGTACGGCGACCTGGTTTTTGATCCCAAGCGCTTCCCAGACCCTAAAGCGATGATCGATGAACTGCATGCCATGGGATTCAAGGTGACGGCGTGGGTGATTCCTTTCATGCATCCCAACTCCGAGGCTGCACAGATTGCTGGCCGCCATGGCTACCTTGTCAAGCAGACGGATGGAAGCCCGTATCTTCTGCGCTGGTGGCAGGGGATGGGTTATCTGCTGGATGCCACCAACCCGCAGGCAATGGAATGGTTTGGCCGCCGCCTGCGCAGCTTGCAGCAGGAAACCGGGCTGGACGGCTTTAAATTTGATGGCGGCGAGGCGATGTTCGTGCCACCAGATGCCGTGCTGCACAAACCGGGTGACTCCCGCAATCACTATTCCCATGCCTATGTGGATTGGGTTGGGCGAAATTTTTCGCTGTGCGAGGTGCGCACCGGCTGGAACAATCAAACCTCTCCGCTGCTCTTTCGGTTGTGGGACTTGTTCTCGACCTGGGGGCGAGATAACGGCCTGCAATCGGTTATCCCCGCAACCCTGGCGCTCTCGCTGACCGGCTACCCGTTCACTTTCCCGGACATGATCGGCGGCAACGGGTATTTCATGTTCCCGAAGAACAAATTGCTGCGCGCCCTGATCAATAAGGTCATCATTCCCTTAATGGAGCGCAATAAACAAAACAACTCTGGCGATGAATATGCCGGGGTGCACGCCTCCGATGTGCCGGAGTTCATCCAAACCAAAGCCATGTTCGGCTGGCCGACCGCCGAGTTGATGATCCGCTGGACGCAGCTCAACGCCCTGCTGCCGGTGATGCAGTTCTCGATCACTCCCTGGCAGTTTGGGGAGGAATGTACGGATATTTGCAGAAAATACACTGAACTCCATCTGGAATTCACCCCGCTGTTCGAATTGCTGGCTGAACGATCTACCCGCACCGGGGAACCGATTGTCCGCCCGGTCTTCTGGCTGGCGCCGGATGATCCGATTGCCCTGGACTGCCAGGACCAATTTTTGATCGGGACCGACCTGCTGGTGGCGCCGGTGGTCGTGGAGGGCGCCCGCAGCCGCGATATCTATCTCCCGCCGGATGTCTGGCAGGACCATTGGAGCGGAATGCAATTTAATGGCCCCCAGGTGCTGAAGGAGTATC
>JARROY010000236.1:0-4316 GCA_037383445.1 Anaerolineales bacterium
TAACAACCAGCCAACCTTTACACCTCATTCGATCGGCTTGCTCGAACTACCCGATCATCGACGTTTCTCCTTAGGCACCGCCTCGCCATCCATGCGTTCCGAAGTCATTACCAGACTTGTCCGGATGTACAGCAATATAGCCCGTTTTGACCGCACGATGATTGAGGAAATTGAGGGTGTGGATGGCTATTACGAGAAGTTGGCGGGACTGATTATCTACCCTCAATTCAAAATTTCAGAAGTGATCCGGTTCTGCCAAGAAGAAAATCTCCTACCTGCAGGCATCACTCGATTCATCGTTTCACCCCGGGCACTGCGCGTCAATTATCCCCTAGACAAGTTAGCCAATAATCGCCAGTCAATAGAAGATAAAAGGCATGACTTGCATCGCTATATCCAGGATCGCATGGAAAAAAAGGGCGTGCGTATTTACACTGAAACCACTGTTCTCTACGACGAATAACCACATTGCCACCATCTAGACACAAACTGGCGGTTTGATCTTATTGCGTTCTTTCTTTTGATGTTTTCCAATGCGTAGCAAAACAAACAAATCCAATTACGCCAGCCTAAAAATAATAATCCAAGCATAGGGTATAATCTTTTCTTGCGATAGGCAAATGTAGTTAACGATCCCTCCCGTTTGAATATATCGTGGTTGATTTGAATCACTGAAAAGGCAGAAAAAAATTTATGGATATTTTCTTTACAAATCCGAATGAGGTTCCTGTTCCTCCTGAAAAAATGGAGATCAGAGAATTGAAAGCAATTCCTTATTCAGACGGCAAACGCGTGGCGATTGAATTTGAGATATCTCCCTTCCAACAAAAGCCAAATATCGAGATTGGTATTTTCAATCAAGCGAGTCAACAAGTGGCATCATTCAGCGTTGTCGAGGCTATCGAAAATAAAATGACTTTTACCATCCATCTGAGGGAACCCAATCCACGCGGCGAGTACCAGGTGAAGATGCAAATTTTTTACACCAATTTGGAATCCTTGGAAGATAATGAAGAACAATTAATCAAAGACATCATACTCGAGAACAAAACAATCATCACTACCGATGAAATAACCTTCCAAATCCCAAGCCGGGATTAAGCTGCCTGGATCAAGACTTCAGGATCCTAAACTTAGACTCCTCCTGAAGAGAAATATCATGCAACCATTAATTAAAATTACCCACTTCCTGCGCCCCTTTAGACTGCCACTTCTGGGAGCTCTGATTACACTGTTGGGTGTAACAATCGCTCAATTAGCTGTTCCTTCAATCATCCGTAACGTGATCGATACAGGACTGCTTAAGGGAGAGGTCAGTCACATGTTCCAAGCGGGTTTGGTCATTCTAGTCATCGGTGCTGCTCGATCCATATTATCTGCCTTCCAAAGGTATTTAAGTGAAACAGTCTCAATGAGGTTTGCATACAACTTACGGAATCGGCTGTTCGAGCACATTCAGAGTTTATCTTTTAGCTTTCACGACCATGCCCAAACCGGCCAGTTAATGAGTAGATGCACAGAAGATATCCGGTCGATGCAGGCTTTTATTGGCAGCGGGATCGTCGAACTGCTTCAAGTAATATTATTGATGGTTGGGTCATTTATCTTGATGCTAGGAGAAAGTCCTCTCCTGACCCTGATTGCCGTTTTACCTCTCATCCCACTTTTAATCCTGACTGCAAATTTTGGCGGCAGGATGAGTAAATTGTTCTACAATATCGACAGGGCGCTTGGGGATCTTTCCGCTCGCTTGCAAGAAAATGTCATCGGGGTACAGGTTGTCAGAGCCTTTTCGCAGGAAGGTCATGAGATAAACCGATTCGACCATTCCAACCGGGAATTGTATGATGCCCGCGTCTATGTCATTTCGGAATGGTCAAAGATCATGCCCACAACGATGCTTCTGGTCTCGATCAGCACGATCACCCTGCTCTGGTTTGGTGGCAACATGGTGCTGGATGGAACCTTGACCGTTGGTCAAGTCGTACAGTTCAACAGTTATATGCTCCTGATCGCATTACCGGCTCGACAGCTCACCTGGTATGTCAATATGGCCAGCGAAGCAGCTGCCGGCGCTCAGCGAACAACTGAGATATTGGAGCAGCAACCGAGGATCAAGAACCTTCCCGGAGCCATATCGGCGAATAATATTTCGGGAGAAATCACATTTAAAAACGTCACCTTTACATACGAAGGTGAACATACCCCGGCTATTCAGGACATCGACTTTTCCACACCTACGGATAAAATCATTGGCTTGATTGGTCACACCGGATCCGGCAAAACCACCTTGGTTAACCTGATCCCGCGTTTCTACGAACCGCAGCAAGGGGAAGTGCTGATCGATGGGAGAAATGTCAATGCCTACGATCTTAATTCACTCCGCCGCCAAATTGGTTATGTACTCCAGACCACTCTTTTATTCTCCTCAAGCATCGGTGAAAATATCGCCTTTGGTAAACCGCATGCCAGCCAAGAAGATATAGAGGCTGCCGCCAAAGTTGCGAGAGCTCATGATTTCATCATGAAGTTTCCGCAAGGTTACCAAACCATCGTCGGGGAACGTGGGATAACCTTATCCGGCGGGCAGCGTCAGAGGATCGCGATTGCCAGGGCACTCCTGATCGACCCCCGTATCCTCATCTTAGATGATTCAACTTCCAGTGTAGATACTGAAACAGAGCACCTGATCCAAAAAGCTCTTAAAGAGCTCATGACCAACCGCACCACCTTTATTATTGCCCAGCGCATATCGTCGATTCGAAATGCAGACCAGATCCTCGTTTTCGACCAAGGAAAAATCGTTGAACAAGGACGCCACGAAGAGCTGGTCTCACAGAATGGGTTATACACTGAGATTTATCAGCTGCAGCTTTCCCAACAAGAGCATGCTCTACCGGATGTTCCTAAGAACGAGATATCAAAGGGACAAGGGGACCACAAATGAGCAAAACCAATATCTCCCTCCCTGAACACTTCCGTCAGGAACATGAAAAACCTCAGGGATACAAACCCGAGGTGTTGGAAGGGATTCTTAGCTTCATCACCCCCTATAAAAAACCGATGTTGGTCTCTTTGCTTTTAATGTTGATAGGATCGATTGCATCGGTTGCTGGTCCCTATTTTACAAAAATCGCACTGGATGAGGGTATCGTAAACCAAAATCGGATGGTGCTTCGAAATGCGATTCTCTTGTATTTGTTTACAGCACTTTTACAGTGGGTTGTCACGTTTATCCGGGTCAATATTATGGCCAAAGCTGGACAGTCTGCAATTTACGATATGCGCGCGAGACTATTCAACCATATCCAAGACCTATCCCTGAGCTTCTTCTCCCATTTCAGTGCAGGCAGATTGGTCTCAAGGGTCATTAATGATGTAACTGTGCTGCGACAATTTGTCACCTGGGCAATCATCGCGTCTTTTCGCGACATCTTGACAGTATTTGGGATTGTCATCGCCATGCTGAGTCTAAATTTAAGACTTTCTCTGCTTACCTTGGCGGTGCTGCCATTGATTGTGATCGCCACTTTTATCTTCCGCAAGCACATCCGTGATATCTACCGCCGGATTCGGGCAGGGATTAGCTGGGTCAATTCAGTCCTGGCAGAAAACATCAATGGGGTCCGGGTGATTCAAGCCTTCAGCCGCGAGGAATACAATTACGAACACTTCAAAAACCAAGTAAACCGCTATCATCTTGAAAATAATCTGGCATCAGCCCGGCTGGTAGCAACTTTCTTCCCTTCAATTGACATGATCGGGACCATCGCAATCTTCCTCGTGATATGGTTTGGCGGCGCGGCAGTGATCGGCGAGCAGGTAACTGCTGGAGTACTGGTCGCTTTTGTGCTGTACATTGAACAATTTTTCCGCCCCATTCAAGACCTCAGCCGTCGATACGATCAATTTCAATCGTCCATGATTGCCGGGGAGCGGATTCTTGAACTGCTCGATTCACCCATTGAAGTCCAAGATCACCCGGATGCAAAGCCAATCCCGCTTATTGACGGTTTGGTAGAGTTTAAAAACGTGTCATTTTATTATCAGGATGATCCTCAAACCTTCGTCCTAAAAGATATAAACCTGCAATCTTATCCTGGCCAGACAGTTGCTTTGGTTGGGGAAACTGGGGCAGGAAAATCCACATTGATCAAATTATTGGGCCGATTCTATGACCCGACCCATGGTGAGGTGCTCGTTGATGGACACAAAATTAACCAGGTCACTCAAGCAAGCTTGCGAGGGCAGATGGGCATTGTCCTCCAAGAACCTTTTCTATTTGGCGGTACCGTTTTTGAAAATATCCAATTCGG
>JARROY010000236.1:4371-5471 GCA_037383445.1 Anaerolineales bacterium
TCAAAAGGCTGCCAAAGCCGTTGGGGCTGATGAGTTCATTTCAAATCTAAGGCATGGCTATCACACGCCAGTAGAAGAAGGCGGCGCGCTCCTCTCCGTCGGCCAGCGCCAATTAATCTCCTTTGCCCGGGCACTGCTGGCAAACCCGCGCATCCTTATATTGGATGAGGCGACTTCTAGCATCGATACTCAAACTGAACAGGTTATCCAGCGAGCCCTTTTGAAACTTCTCAAAGGGCGTACCTCATTTGTCATTGCGCACAGGCTTTCAACGATCGTAAACTCAGATTGGATTATTGTCATGAGTCATGGAAAGATCGTGGAACAAGGTATCCATGAAGATTTATTGAAATTAGGGGGCATTTATCACAACTTATACAACATAGGTTTTCAAGAGACTCTACCAATAGAAGATTGATTTTCGATAGGGTGCTCAGAGAAATTCTTATCTCTTTTTAATTTTCTTTCATGTGAATTTTGGAACAATTTAATTTCTCTTTTCGTTCAATATTTGGATAAAAAAATATCCCGGGATGATCGTTCCCGAATTGGTCAGAGAAACGAATCATCGACCGAAGAGGAGAAAAAAATGAAAACCAAAATCAAATCAATCTTTATAATGTCCATCAGTCTCGCAATTGTCCTGTCTGCATGTGGTGGGAACCTTAATAAAGGTAAAGGACAAAACGCTAATATGGCCAATCCTGCCTCAGTTTACTGCGAAGAACAAGGCTACCAGCTCGAAATGCGAGAAGATGAAAACGGACAGTACGGAGTATGTATCTTCCCTGACGGCTCTGAGTGCGATGAATGGGCATACTTCCGTGGAGAATGTGCTCCAGGAGACCTTGAATCGAAGGAACAAGCCAGCGATTTCACACCGTTCTCAATGCAAGTGTTGGCAATCTACGGTTCGGTGATTTCCTCAAATACAGAGTACCCTACCTACATAAATCTAATAATTATGCCAGAATGATTTGGCAGTGTGTATATTACCGGTGCAACCGGGGAGCTTGAAGAGCAAATCTTATCTCTCAGAAATAAGCCCATGCCAAACAACAAAGCGAACTTTTGGGGAGAACTTGATTGCCCCGCACTGG
>JARROY010000237.1:0-7112 GCA_037383445.1 Anaerolineales bacterium
TGTGGGCAGCCTGAGCATGGAGGAGCTGTTAGACATTTACTGGAAATCTTCCCATAACGAAACTACGTTTCCTCGCCGCTTTCCACCTGTTGGATGATTTCTTTCGCCAGTGCCATTAAGCTGTCGGTATCCACAGTTTCGTTATGGGCAGATTTCCAGTAAATTTCTAACAGCTCCTCCATGCTAAGGCTGCCCACATTTTTATCTTCTGGGATGCGGATGCGTGTTTCCATTTTCGGCCTTTTGACCAGATGGAATTCAAATGCCTCCGCGGCAATCTCGCGCAGTGCTGCTTCGTCAATTAATGATTCCCAATCTCGAGGATACTCAAGCACGAGTCGCACAATCGCTCCAGCCATTTCCCGACTGGTGGGCAGGGCACTCCGCAGCTGCTCAGTAACATTTTCGTTGTTTTCAATCTTGAGGAAACGGTCGATGAATGTGCGAATTCCTTTGATCTCTCGCCACTCGTAGCTGGTTTTGCCTTTCTCCACATTTGCCATAACAAAATATTTTTTATCCTTGGCTTCTCCAAAATCCACCCTTTCGATCGAGCCAGGGTACACTACCGGAGGATATTTACCCTCGTTCAGGTCTTGCGGTTTGTGGATATGCCCCATCGCCACATAATCCAGACGGGGATCCTTTACCAAACTGCCGGAGAGCACCAAGTCCTTCCCGAGCATGACGGTGCGTTCGCCGCCAAACACTGCGCCCTGGATGGAAGCATGGGCCGCCATCACGACTGGTAGGTCAGGGTTAGCATTCTCCAGCCACTGGTCAACCACATTTCCGAGTTTGGATTCGAGCTGCTGGTAGAGTTCATCCGGTTTCCCTAATGAAAGATCCAAATGCGCCACCATGCCGGAACGCGAGATCCAGGGCAGAGTGATCAACTGCAGCGGGAGCCCCCATAGATCATCGGGTCCATAAAATTGGGGTTTATCAGCAACAATCACCTGATCAATTTCCAGGGTGTTGAATTCTTCCAGGGCATGGGCCCGGTTAAGACTGGGAGAGAGGTCGTGGTTGCCGACCAGCAAAATAACCGGAATGCCTGCGCTGGCAAGCCGCATAATCCGGCGATCCCATTCTCGCTGGAATGTGGGGGCTGGATTACGGTCTTTATAGGCGTCCCCGGCGAAGATGACCAACTCCACCTGTTCCTCGATGGCGGTATTGACAATCGTATCCAGAGACTTTAGAAAATCGACCACCCGCATCGGGAGATTGGTCTCCGGGTCATGCTGGCCGTAGTTGGCCATGTTGATATGAGCATCTGCAAAATGTAATATTTTGACCATTTTAAGACTCCACTCCCAGCTGGTCCAGCATTGCCCAGCCTGGGGAAAAATTGGGATTGAGGCGCACGGATTCCTTGAAGTCATCAACGGCATTTCCGGTTTCGCCTAATGCCAGTCTGGCCATGCCGCGCCAGTAAAAACTCTCCTCCAAAGTTGGCTCGGAGATAGCCTCCAGGGTGGTGTTGGCCAGGTTGATGACATCATTGTAGCGACCGGAGTAGTAATAAGCAAAATAGGGCCCGGTCTGATACCACAGGTTTCGCCAC
The DNA here is from genome assembly GCA_037383445.1 of Anaerolineales bacterium. Classification (GTDB taxonomy): domain Bacteria; phylum Chloroflexota; class Anaerolineae; order Anaerolineales; family UBA11579; genus UBA11579. Next base: position 1,571 of record JARROY010000237.1, read on the forward strand.
GGCCGCTCTTCTTCTGTCAGACCTTGATACAGCAAAAAGGCGTAATCGTAAGCAAAAGCCGCGTCCACATATTCATACAGCTGGACATGGCTGGTGCCTTTGTTGTACCAGGCGAAGTACTCATCCAGCCCATCGAGTTCGGTGATCTCTTGATTGGCCACATCCAGCGCATGGCGGTTGGCCCAATCCTGGTCGATCCAGGGACCGAGCAGTGAGAAGACCTCCGCCTCTGCTTCAGGCGGATACACCATCATAAAGAGGTAGTTGAAATAACGCCATTCTTTGGTGAAATCTTCGTAGCTGACTTCGTAATTTTTCCCGATTGGGTTTCTCTCTTTATCCAGCAGATAAGCGTCTTGGACGATGAGGATGCCTTTCGCGTCATCGTAGCCAGTGACGAATAGATAGTGCCCCATCCAGGCAACGCTATTGGAAATTGAACTGTATTCGTAGTAGCCTTTTTCAATTAAGACCGGGTAGCCGTTAGCAAGGTAATTTTTTATCAAATCGATATTCCCACCGTAGCGGTAAAAGGCGCGATATTGGGTATAGTCGTTGACAAAATTGACCATTTCGTAGGGCATTACATTTTTATCCACTTTGGTGCGGGCAATGTAATCCAAACTTGGGTCTATCGGCCCGGGTTTGACCACTTCTGCAATCTGGTCGCGGTTGCCGTCCCATCCCCAATATTTAAGCGCCATGGTGAGATTGGCAGGACCGCAGTAATTCCAGCGGCCATGCTGGTCAACGTAGGTGACGTTATCCCGCAGATCGACAGCAACTGGGAGCGGGGTGGGAGTGATGGTGGGCACCAAAGAAGGTGTTGGATCTGTGGCGGCTACCTGGGTGGCTGAAGGGTTGGGTTCGTTGGTGGGTGTTGGTGTAAAAGCTGCCATCGTAGCAGCGACCATGGTTTCAAGGTTGTGCTGTTCTTCGGGAATAAATACCTCTTCTGCGGGAGGATTGAGCCAATAAATGAATTCTGTACGTAATGTATACAGCCGGTTGTTGATCCGGCTGCGCAGGGAGGGCATCAGGCTAAGAGCAACCAGGCTGATGCCAACCAGCATGACCAGGGCAGCAATCGCCATGATGAGGCGCTGGCGTATTTTGCGCTGTTTTTCCATCCTCTGTCGAGGTGAATCGTTGCGATCATTATTCATTTGCTGGATTATATCACTTGCTAAATTGCCAGTGTCTCAATAATATTCGAATCTAACTCTCGATATATAATGATTGAACCAACTGTTGCAGGAGTCGCTTGATGTGGAATAGTTTAAAGAAAATCTGGTTCCGGTTCCATACCTGGGTCGCTGTGATTGTTGCTTTGCTGGGATTGGCTTATTTTATCAGCTTAGCGCTGGGGTTTGCCGATTCTTTGCCAGCAGGACCGAATGAAGGGGAGATATTAATCAAAGGGTATCAATTTGCTGCGGGACGCTACCAGCCCTATGAAGACTATTCCCCAAAGCTACAGCAAATGCCGCTGGCCTATCTCCTTCCAGGAGCCGTTCAGAACTTGTTCGGTTTGGGGATGGATACTGGCAGGACCTATGCCGTTGTAGTTGGTGTTCTCACCTTGATCGGCCTCTGGCTGGCTGTCCGCAGGAATGCGGATGTCTGGTGGGCGGCTGCCGCGGTATGGGTGATCATTCTCAACCCACTCTATGTACAGACTTTCAGCCAGGTCGCAACTGAATCGTTAGTGAGTATGTTGTTTGCCTGGATGCTTTATTTTGGGCTTGGGGCTGAACGCCAGGATTGGGAATTGGGTGTGGCCGGTCTTTTGGCTGGATTAGCGGTAATCGTTCAGTTTAATCTTCTATTGGTTTTATTAATCTTTGTCCTGTATGTCTTCTGGCAGTTCGACAAACATGCCGGGTGGCTGGTTGTGGCATCGGGCATCCTGCCACTGATTGTCATCCATATCGTCTATTGGCCTGGCATCCTTCAGATTTGGGCAAAGCTTGTTCCCGAGGATTCAATTGCCTGGCTTGAACCCTACCGTCCGCCTGAAATCGGCTCCCTACTTCCGGCAGATTTCAGCTGGTGGCCGGTCAGGGCTTGGATGCGGGACCCCCAACATCTGGCTTGGACAGGTATCCGAGCACTCGGTGAGGCTGTCAGGGTTAATTTTGTGGTATTTTTTGGTTTCCTGGTGACCTTGTTCCTCTGGCCTTGGCAGCGGAAAAACCGGCCGGGAGGGCGCTCGATCTCAAAAGCATTTTTTAACCAGCATAAGCAGGTCGTATTTTTAATAGTCACATTTTTGACTCTCTTCATTGTGCAACTTTGGGCTGTAAATGGGCGAACATGCCTGTTCACCTGCTTGCCGGAAGGGGTGATGAGTTTCTTTATCTTCGGGTTGGTGCTGGTGCCAGCCGCATCTGTTGGTTGGTGGGAAGAAATGCCGTTCAGCAAGCAGATTTTGGTGGTATCGATTGTCTTCTTGGTCTTGCTTGCCCTGGAATTTAACTATCGTTCAGATTATGAAGATTTCAGAAATGATGTTGTCCGCTATACCTTAGATCTGAAACTGCCTGCCTGGCAGAACGGCAAGCTGGCCGAAGGGGACAAAAAAGCCTGGGAAGTGCTGGCAGAAAAAACCAATTTCGATCAAGAACCTGTCCGTCAATTTATTCTCACCAATCAAACGGCGGTAACTCTAATCCGCTGGATAAAGGTGTTGGGTTATCTGATTTTGATCATCCCACTTGCGTATGCCATCAGCGAGAAGTTTATGTTGGAAAAAGGCTTGACTCTCAACTCCCGGTTGGTTCTCAGGTGTATTGGGGGATAGGTGACGATATGCTCTTGCTGTACATTCCCGGGATTGAGGTATTTGCGCCCCAACTGGATGGCGCTGGGTCATACTTGGAAGATGATAAGGCTGATCCTGATTTCCTTTACCGCTTTGGCTATTGGAATAGCCGATTGCGTGATCAGTGGATTGAGGAGGCAGATTTTATTTTGCTTGAGAACCAAGCGTATACTGCTGATTGGACTGAGCGTGTGGAAACCGGCCAGTTTCAACTGGTGTATACCAGCCGGCCGGAATCTATCTGCCGCGGGATAGCATCTGAGTTCGTGGTATTAGCACCAATTCCCTAGTAAAAAACCTCATCTGCAGTTCATTATCGATTACTGCCCAGAAGTTCTGCCGCGGTGATCTTAATCAACACATCGTGATCAAAATCTTCTATCTAGTAGCATTAACTGCGAGAATCACAGCAAACTCAAGGTTGCTGGCAGTTAAACTTCTCAACCTAGTAAGTTTTCCATGGAATAGGAATCACAAAGAGCCCTGTGTTACAGGGTCTTCTCTTGGTTAATTTTTCAATTGTTCTGCTTATTGTGTTCAGGGATAGATTTGATGCTCTGGCTAGACTTCAACCAACTTGTCAAAGTCCTCCATGGAGACTGCGGGTGCGGTAACAAAAGAAATACCCAGCATCTTTGACAGCGCTACAGAAGTTTTCATTGCCTGGTCTGAATCGGGGAGTTCTAGAATAAGAACAAGATCGTATTCTCCGAGTAGGGCATACCCCGAGACTACTTTTCCACCGTTTTGTTCAATGAGCTGTGTCGCTTTCTCTGTACGTTTTGCGCTGATATCCTTAACTGATTTTTGTGAGTATTTTCCTAACATCACAAATGTAGCCATACGAACACCTCCTTTAATTCGGTTGCTGCTTCATCCTAAGGTTACCAAATTTAATCTTTGGGAGTCCACTAGAAGCTGTTGATTATCAACCTTACCGGTTTAATCCAAAGGATGACCACCAACCACATTGGGTACTATGTCTACTATTTAGATTATACATCGAATATATCCAACTTGAACCAAAGCACCTTGTCTGTGCAGCACAGACCGGCTATTTATGCTAACTTTGGAGGACAGTCTCGATAAATTCAAGCATGATCTGGTTAAATTCCTCTGGTTTTTCCATGTTGGACATATGTGCCACATCTTGGATCGTCCTTCGTTTTGCTCCTGGGATTTCGCGCAGCATTTTTTCGATTGCCGAATCGATGTCTGGCTCGTCCAAGCTGCCGTAAATAAATAATATTGGGGCTGAAATCTGATTAAGGCGCGTCCCAGCTTTTGGTTCTAATACTTTCTCTTGTGCGCCTGGCGTTGCGAGTTCATTTCTCAGAACGATTTCATTCATTTTCCTGACTTTTTCTCTCACCTGCGGATCTGCCCGTCCCACCGGTTGATTATACCCATCCACCCAGATTTGGATTTCCATTTCGTTGGTCAGGGGAATATCTCCGGCTTTGAAGGCTGAAACCGCTTGTTCCCATTGTGGGGGAGGTTCTGATTCGCTGTCCAATTCTAACCCGTATGCCATTCCTCCTGCCACAATCATTCCGGCAATCCTCTCAGGGTCTGCCAGGGCAGTATCCATGACGACCCCGCCCCCTTTTGAACAGCCGACTAAAATGCATTTTGGAATGTCTAATTGATTAAGGAGGGAAATTAGGTCCTGGTAGTGGGCAAACTCTCCGGATGCAGTAGGGGATTTGCCGAAGCCGCGCATATCGTATGCCACTGCCCGGTAGTTGTCTGCCAGGAAATTTACTTGTTGTTCCCACATTTCCAGGTTGGCGATCCCGGCGTGCACAAATACAATTGGGAATCCGTTCCCTGCCTCCTGGATGTGAATAGTTGTCCCATTAGCATTGATAAAATAGATTTTTTTAATCATTTCTGCTCCGTTTGCATTCTTTATCGGTCATTTTTGTTTCATCATACACAAATAACACAGGTTTGTCATCCAGCATGTTCATAATTTGGTCTGCAAACCTTTTATTGGTTCTTGGATTTTTCCTTATCTTGTTTAGGGGAAATAAGTTTCCTCGGGTAATTTAACAAAGCCGATTTTTCTCACCAGACTGTTAAATCAAAAGTGAGGCAGGATCCTGCCTCACTTTTGTCTTGATCGCGTGGATGAATTAATTAGTGGTGCTTCAGCTTATACAGGGGCCAGGGTGCCGGCAAAAATCTGCCAGGCCAGCAGGGTTTTGGCTACCAGGCTGAGGATGATATAAACCCGCTCGCCGTACAAGTAGTCGGCCCATTTCCCGATTTTCTTGTACTGGAGGTACATGTTGACGGCAAAAATATTGAAGAAGACGAAAATTGTAGGGATGATGGCGTACACGAATGCGGGCGGCTTGGCATCTGATGAATTGATTGAACCGACAAAGTAAAGCACGATCACAATCCAGGGGATGATGCCGGCGATTGAGCCGAAGATAAAGGAGATCCAGTTGGTTTTTTCGGTGTATTGGTTGTGATACTCCATCATGATCCCAAACAGGTTCATCGTGGCGTTGATCCCAAAGATCAGGATTAAAGCGCCCAAGTCCCACATGCCAACCAGCATACCGATCAGCACGATCATCAAAGATGAACTCAGGGCATATTCATAAAAGCGCACCGGGTTCATGCCCTTTTTCAGGTTGCGGACATACCAATTGTAGCCGAAGGTCGCCAGGCTGAAGTGGGCGATGGCGGAGAGCAGCAAGAACG
>JARROY010000238.1:0-4273 GCA_037383445.1 Anaerolineales bacterium
GGTCGGCCACCACATCACAGACCTTTACCTGTCCAACCACTGGCAGTAATTTTATAAACGCATAGATAAAATTCACCATATCGGCGTACATATCGCAAGCGTTATAGGAGGTCTCTGGTGCTAGCGGCATCCAGGGAATCGCGAGTGGGTTCAAGCCGCAGGCCACATCCAGGATGGAGTTCACCGGGGGTAGGTGTGAAAAGAGTTGAGTGTAGAAATCCTTGAGGAGCGGGAGGCGTTCTTTGGTCGAGGCATGCATTTCCATCACTCTCCAGCAGACTTGTTTGAATGCATCAGGGGATTCTGCTTGCTTTAATTCTGATAACCAGCTTTCATACTCGAAAGATGTGATGAGATACGCCCCGCCCACCTGGTGCAATTTATTCTTGGTGGCTTTTACCGCTTGTTTAAATTTGCGTCTTTTGGCGAGTTCCGCCGCTCCAATCCGGGTGACCACCCCGGGGTCAATCTGAGCATATTTACTGCTCTTCAGCACCTCGGCCACCAGCCGGTCCAGCGCTTCATCCATTTGCAGCCCTCATGCGGTCTTCCAGCAGACGCATAAAACGTAAATTATGGATCGTCGCCAGCCGGAAGAACAGGTGGTCATGCAGTTTGAAGAGATGGTGCAGGTAGCCGCGCGAGTACCGTTGGCAGGTTTGGCAGTCGCAGAATTCTGATACCGGTTTTGCGTCACGGATGTGATGGTCGTCATAAATATACATGAATCGGAACCATGCACCTCCCAGCCCTTCCGTGCTGGTAAAGGTGTACAGCCTCCCGCGGCGGGCATCGCGGGTCGGCAGGGCGCTGTCGAACATCTGGTAGCCCATCTGGGCACAAGCCACCACTGACTCCGGGTGGCCGACCCCCAGGGCGTGCAGCGGGTATTCAGCTGGGATCAGTTCGCGCACGTAGCCGAGCATATCCTCCAGCAGGTTATAGTCTGCATCCAGCGGCCAACCGCCGTAGCCGTAGCCATCAAACCCGATCTCCAGCAGCGCCTCTGCACAGCGGCGGCGTTCGGCTTTATCTCCACCCCCCTGAACCACGGCAAATAACTTGGGGAGGGCAGCACCTTCCAGCCCGCGCTCATCTGTCAGGTGGTCGAATTCCTCCCGGCAGCGTACTGCCCAGGCAATAGTGCGGTCGACTGCTTCGGCCTGGGGGGCAGGATTGTCGTCCACGTGGGTGCAGTCATCCAGGCAGATAAGGACATCGGCTCCGAAGCTGAGCTGGAGTTGGATGGTTTTTTCTGGGGTCAGCTGGTATTTGCGCTGAGTGTCCATCTGGCGGAAGACCAAGCCTTTATTGGTAATGCTGCCCTGTTTGGGATTCTCCCGGATCAGCGAATACGCCTGGAACCCGCCCGAATCGGTCAGAATTGGACGCTGCCAGCCGCCCATCTGGTGCAGACCGCCCAAGGCGTTCACCGTGGAAGATCCCGGTTTCAACATCAAGTGGAAGGTGTTCATCACTAGGGCTTGGATCCCTGCTTCCTCTAAATCGGACGCGGAGACAGCTTTGACCACCCCGCGAGTGCCGTCGGGTAAAAATACCGGGACTTTAACCAGCCCGTGTGGGAGTTGGAGTTCATCCAAGCCTGTCATGGTTCTATTGTACCCTTGGAGCACATTCCTGGGAGAGAATCTTGTTCACCAATGCCAAAATCGCACAAAACCCGACCTAATAAAATTGTAAGAAGGATTGACAAACCCTTGCCATTTGAGTAATTATAGTAATAGAATCGACAGTACTACTATTGGAGGTATTTCGGTGAAGATCGACCTAGCTTACAAAACAGAGAAAAAAGAAGAAATATTGGCGCGGCTGCGTGATAACCCGCGTGTAGCGCATATTCGTTTAGCTGCCCCGGAAGACTGCTTGCTTGGGCTCAGCCTTCAGGGTGTCTATGAAAAAGAAAACGTGCCTCCGATTCCACGCAAGGAGTGCTCGCGGCCAGGCGGTTGCATATGTACATATGAACCAGTCCTCAATACGATCTATCCGTAATCGAGAGGAGAATTTAAGATGAGCAGTACAACATTTCCTCGCGGCAAGGATATTATGATGAAAGACCATACCAAACTAGCCCTGTCCTTAATGATTCCCCCCGCAATATTATGGGGGCTGATCATTTTGTTCATGGTGGACAGCACCCTGGGTGGCTATGTATTCTCAAAATTAAATTTAACCCTGATGGATATGGTCTTTTTGATCGCTGGTTTTATTTTCCCTGGCGCGGCTTTGGTCGTGGGGGCAAATGGGTTGAGTAAAAAAGACGATACCTACTTAAATCTATCGGTTGTCGTTGTTTCAGCCCTTATGCTGGTCTTGATGGCCGTGAATATATTCATGAATTGATCGTTAGTAGAACTACGGAAAGCAAGCGCCTGGAATTTTTCCGGGCGCTGTATTTTTAATCCATAAACTGGCAGAATTCAGGATTGGGATATTATCGCCGACACAAACGAAGATAATGACTGAGCACATCGGCTGCCTGTTCGGGAGTTTCCCCAAAGCTGACGATCCCCTCCTTGTGCCCGGCCATGGCAAAGATGCCCTTTTGGCGCACGTCGGTTTCGGCGAACAAGCGAATGGTTTCGACAGCCATCTCTGGAGTACCGTAGGCAACATCTGGCGAGGTACACGGCAGTCCGAGTTCCTTGGCTGCCCCCCAAATTGGGGCATGGTGTGCATGCATGACCCAATTAATTTTCTCATCTAATTGGTAGAGAACAGCATGCGTGAGTGATTCCGAAGACGGTTTAGTCGGCCCTTGGGAGATAACGAGGTTCTGCTCTGGCCGGCAGTCCGTCACCAGGGCATACTCCTTTGGGGTAAGATGAGCAAGGTGGCCGGTCTGGCTGCCGGTGATGGCGAACCCCTCGAGCATGCGGCAGCTGATATTGCCATACCCGACTTTTGCTTGCGGTGTGTTTGTCTCTCCAATCAAACCACGAGCGAACATCCACTCGCGCCAGGTGTTCAGCTCCGCCAGTTTCTCCTGGCTCAGCGGGTCTGAGGGGGTGTGCTCCAGCTTAAACTTGATGACGCCTTCTTGCTGCGGCATTAGGGTTTCTTTTCCGGGAATAAACTCAGGATTCCCGATTCGCTGGCCGGGCAGATACCCCGCTCGGTAATCAGTCCGTCCACAAAGCGCGCCGGGGTGACATCGAAGGCATAATTGGCTGCCGGGCTGGTTTCTGGAGTCAGAAGGACAGACTTAATTTCCCCGTTATGCAATCCCTGGATGCGCTTTACTTCAGATGCATCTCGCTGTTCGATGGGGATTTCCAGCCCGTTGCGGATGTCCCAATCAATAGTAGAAGAAGGTAGAGCTACGTAGAAGGGAATCTCATTCTCCTTGGCGGCGAGGGCTTTCAGGTAGGTACCGATCTTATTGGCCACATCACCGGTATAGGTGGTGCGGTCTGTCCCGACAATAACCATATCGACCATGCGGTGCTGCATCAGATGGCCGCCGAGGTTGTCCACGATGACGGTGTGCGGTACACCGTGCTGGCCTAATTCCCAGGCTGTCAGGCGAGCCCCCTGGTTGCGCGGCCGGGTCTCGTCCACCCAGACATGCACCGGTATTCCTCGATCATGTGCGGCATAGATCGGGGCCGTGGCAGTACCGTAATCCACACAGGCCAGCCAGCCGGCGTTGCAGTGGGTGAGCACATTAACCGGCTGACCACCTTTTTGTGCCGCAATATCCTCCAGTAATGCAACGCCGTGCTCGCCGATCATGCGGCAGGCTTCGGCTTCTTCATCTGTAATGGTGGCAGCGGTTTTTTTAGCAGTTTCAATCTTGTCCTCAAGGCTGGCAGCCTCGACGATTGCTTTCAGCATGCGCTTAAGCGCCCAGGACAGATTGATCGCGGTTGGGCGGGTGGCGTGAAGCTGATCGGCTGCCGCCTGCACGGCTGCCTGAAAAGTTTCAGGATCTGTTGGAGCGTGTAAACAAGCCAGATAAAGCCCCCAGGCGGCCGTAGCACCAATCAGGGGTGCGCCGCGCACGTGCATCTCCTCGATGGCTGCCGCGGTTTGGTCAACCGTGGTCAGGTCTTCGATGACAAATTTGTGGGGTAGGTGGCGCTGGTCAATGATCTGTACAGTACTGGGCTCATCTGCTTTGAGCCAGATAGTGCGGTATGGCTGTCCGTTTACATTCATGGATCCATCCTTCCCTTGGTGGGTATAAACCTGCAGGTAATTAACATAGGTTATGGATAATTTTAACCGGTGGAAAAATAGAGCTTATCAC
>JARROY010000239.1:0-4272 GCA_037383445.1 Anaerolineales bacterium
TATCCCTTACTACATCACGTCTGCACTTTTACGGCAATTGCTGGAAACGCAACACCCCCCTGTCAGGCTCGTGCTGACCATTCAAAAGGAAGTTGCAGAACGGATTTGTTCTGATGCCGGTGATCTCAGCCTGCTGGCGTTGAGTGTTCAGGTATATGGTAAACCCTCCATCACTGCAACCATTCCTGCCGGCGCTTTTTACCCTGCCCCAAAAGTCGATTCCGCAGTGGTCCGGGTGGACATTTATCCAGAGCCCTTGATTCAACGCGAAAAACTAGACAGCTTCTTTGCACTTACTAAAGCCGGATTCTCACAAAAGCGCAAAACTCTCAGCAACGCTCTTTCGGGAGGGATGCATTGGGAAAAAGATATTACAGTTGACCTCTTGATCAAAAGTGGGATTGACCCTCAACGCAGAGCCCAAACCCTCACGCTACCCGAATGGAAGAATTTGGTTGAAAAGGTTTTGGAAGCAGGTTAACCGGCAGTCAAGCAGATATCTGGTGATGTGCAAACAGCACCTGCCACACCCGCAAAGCCGCCTCAAATTGAATTCTCAGGTTCATTTTCGACTTTCCCCATTTTCGATCGGCGAAGTAAATTGGGACTTCCACGATTCGGTAGCCCAACCGGGTGGCAAGGTAAACCAGTTCTACCAGAAAAACATAGCCGTTTGAGAGCACTCGATCCAAAGGAAAGCTCTTCAGCTTTTCTGTCCGCCACAACCGGTATCCGGTGGTGACATCTCGAACTCTCAAACCAAGGATCATCCGGGCATAGAAATTTCCCCAGGCAGAAAGAGCTTTCCGCCAAAACGGCCATTCCTGGTCTACTGACCCGCCAGCAACATACCGCGACCCGATCACTAGATCAGCATCCTGCAGGGCGGCGATCATCTCAGGCAGTTTTTCCGGGGCATGTGAGAAGTCTGAGTCCATCATTCCAATGGCATCAAAGTCCATCGTCAAGGCATGCTGAAAACCCTGCAAATATGCACTGGCCAAACCCTGCTTACCTTGCCGGTGCATCACAAAAATTTTCCCGGGATATTTTCCGGAAAGCTGGTCAGCGATCCTACCGGTTCCATCCGGGCTGTTATCATCCACCACCAATAAAGAAATCCCTTTTTCAGGAAGCGCAAATATAGCCTCGACAAGTTTGGCGATGTTCTCTGCTTCATTATAGGTGGGCATAAAAATCAGGGTTCTCATGTTTATATCCCAGCCTTTTTAGCCCAATATTTGCTCTTGTAGTCTCTTTTTTATCAGTGAGATGTCTTTAAACGGACCATCTTCCCGCCGCAGAATGCCAATTTTAATGGAGAGTCGGTTTACATAGATGCTTTTCAACCTGCCGGTATGAGCTTCCCGGTCTCGCATTGGGTAAAAATAATCCAAAGACTGCTGTAAACGAGCACTGAGCCTTTTGCTTAGTTGGGCAGCTATTTCGGGAATGGTGATCACAATAAAATCACTGGCTGTCAGATGTCCTAAAAAATCTGAGGGTACCCCAACCTCTTTTACAGTTGTATCGATCATTAAAGAAATCGCGCGCAGCACATCATCCGCCGCCACAAATCCATATTCATCGCGAAAATAATCCAAATGAGTAATGGAGATCATCATCACCGCCCAATGCTCTTCTGCCAGCATCGCCCGCAGTCTCTCGTCCACCAATTTGGTCTCGGGGAGGTCGGTCACCGGGTTTCGCAGTATGGTCTGGCTGGCGCGGATCAGAGAATTGCGCACTCGCAGGCGAAGTTCCTGGATATCGAAGGGTTTGGTGATATAGTCATCAGCCCCGAGTTCAAGCCCGGTCAGCTTGTCCTGTCTTTCTGTTTTTTCGGTGAGGAAAATGATTGGAATGTTACTAGTTCTCCGGGATGTACGCAGTCGTCGGGCGACTTCAAAACCGTTGATATCCGGCAGATTGATATCGGAGATAATCAGGTGAGGTAAATACGCTTCACAAGCTCGAATAGCATCTCGTCCCCAATTCACCGTTGCAACTTGGTATCCTTGTATCCTGAAATATGCATTGAGCATATCCGCCACGTCCAGATCATCTTCAATGATCAGTATCGACGGCTCTTCATAGACCAGAGACATCATTTTTTAACTTATCGGTTCTTTCTGGATTACAAACCGGCAGACTTCATCTCCCATTGCGATGCACTCAGATTCATTCACGCGGAACTCATTCCCCCCGGATACCCATTTTAATGCTTCTTGAATCAAACCTGTGGAGATAAAACAAACTGGCCGGTCCTCGTTTTCGCGTCCCCAGCAAACAGGACAGCGGTGGATAATGTAGTGATATTCACTGCCATGGTCCTCCACAGTGCTGTGCTGGTCGCTGACCGTGGAAAAGATCTTGGCCATAGCAGGCAATCCTAATTTTAATTTCTGGTTCAGAGGCAGGACCTTAAATGCCAGGTCACCTACCCCAGCCATGGCTCCAAAATTGCTGAGGGCATCGGAAAAAGTTGCCCGCCCAGCTCGGAGAGCCAGTCCGCGTCCACCCCGTGGCCCGTACATTTCCTCCAGGGCAAAGTTCAGCATGGAATAATCTGAAAAGTCAAATTGTCGTTCAAGATTGGCAGGTGGATAATGGTCAATTAGATACGGCATATGGGCCATATTCAAAATGGCGTTCAAGCCATTTTTACCCATAACCTCCTCAAGCGCTTCTAACGTGATCAGGGCAAAACGATTTGGGTAATAAAACCCGCTCTTGGGAATTGGATCCATTTTTTTGCCCAACCCCTATATTAGACTGACGAGGTCTGCCACAGCACGTTTCATTTCCAATAAAATCAAGCCCAATTTGGCTTCCTTACGTGCCATCACAGTCAGCACTGCTTCTTCTCCAACAGCCATCAAGAGTACATAACCATTTTCACCACGAATATACACTTGTTCCAATATCCCCCGGCCTAGTTCAGATGCAATACGTTCACCAAGAGAAAGCATTGCCGCAGACATCGCCGAAACGCGGTCTTCTTCAATTTCTTGGCGAAGGGCTGATGCAATACTCAACCCATCTACGCTCACGATTGCAGACCCCTCAACATCTGGAGAAGATGCCTGCATATCTCGTAAACGATCCACCAGTTTTTGTGTGCGAGACTTAGTCAACGCTGCACTCCTGACCAACCAGAATATCTCTTTTCAGAGAGAAAATAATTATTTTTTTCGCTTGACTAACCGAGATTTAATGTAGCACAAGGGTATATTTGTGTCAAGCTTGGTATAACTTGCAACTTCGTCAGCATTTCATGACTGCATAGAGGATAAATTAAACGTAAGAGTTCTTTTCACAATCCTTACCGTGCTATAATCTGTTCGTTAAGGTAACCCAATCAGAGGATGCATTATTATGCTCATTCATTCAGCGAACCAACTGATCACACTTGCCGGACCTCCACAGCGAGGAAGGGATTTAGGGACGCTCTCCATCATCCCACATGGGGCTGTGCTGACCGAAGGTGAGTTGATTCTGGCGGTTGGTCCTTCGGATCAATTACTGGCAAAATACCCCCACGAACCCCAGCTGGATGCCTCCGGGAAGGTGGTGCTGCCGGGTTTTGTTGACCCGCACACACACACTATCTGGGCCGGAGACCGGGCAGCAGAGTTCGAGATGAAATTGGAAGGCAAGAGCTACCTGGAAATCCTCCAATCTGGCGGTGGGATATTATCGACTGTTCAGGCTACCCGGAAAGCAAGTGCAAATCGGCTGCTGGAGGAAACCAAAACCCGATTGTGGCGCGCTTTCTACCACGGCACAACCACTATCGAGATTAAAACAGGTTACGGCCTTGAAACCGACACGGAACTCCGGATGTTAGATGTAATCATGCACCTGGAAAACGAAGGTCCATGGGAGATTGTGCCCACTTTCTTAGGTGCCCACGCCATTGCACCAGAATTTGAGAACAATCCGCAGGGCTACACCGATCATATTTGTGAGTCAATGCTGCCTGCCTTGAAACAATGGTGGCTAAACCATTATGCCGATCATCGGCTGCCATTTGTGGATGTGTTTTGTGAGACCGGGGCTTTTGATCTCGCTCAATCACGCCAAATTCTGAGCACAGCAAAACAATTGGGATTTCCTTTAAAAATTCATGCGGAGGAGTTTGACAATCTGGGTGGAGCCAGTCTGGCTGTCGAACTTGGGGCAGCTTCGGCGGACCATCTGGTGAAAACTTCAATGGAAGATATCGAAGCCATAGGACAGTCAGAGACTGTCGCGGTCGGACTTCCGGGC
>JARROY010000240.1:0-4264 GCA_037383445.1 Anaerolineales bacterium
CACCATACCGGTCTAGAACTGGATAGCTCCTGATTCCCGCGAGTGACATCTTATACTTTCCGGCCAATATCCCCAACGATTAGGACCTTTTCAATCTCCTGGATTTTTATACGCCAATTACCTACCTTCCAATCTCCGAATTGGCGACCAGCAGGATTTTCCCCGCCGTCATATCGCTCATATACATTTGAATTGCCTGGGGTGTCTCTTCCAGAGGAAGATACTGAGCAATCGGTGAGTACAAGTCGGTTTCCACCAGGGATTGAGCGCGGTATGCCTGCCTTATTGACTTCACGAATCCATTCTCCCGCGACCAGTTCGACAGATAAAAGCCCTCCAATTTCAAATGCTTGTGAAGCGCGGTTTGAGTCTTGATGTCGCAATCTTTTCGAGATAGGTTTGCATACAGCAGGATCGTACTTTTATATGGCGCGGCATCCGCCAATTTCTGGGTCAAATTTCCACCTACCGCATCGAGGAACAGTGTTGCCTTTAATCGATGGGTGGTCTCACTTAGTTGTTGAACAAAATCTGGATCGCGGCTATTGAGGATAAACTCCCCGCCGCGCTGGCGCACCAAATCCATCTGAGCCTCACGCCGGACGGTATTGATTATCGGGATCCCAAACCGCTTGCCCAGACGAAGAATCATCCCTCCCAAAGCACTGGCCGCCGCTGTGCTGACGATCGCCTGATGACCACCGCTTTTGGCAATATCAAAGATTGCCAATGCGCTCAATGGGTTCACCATCAGCATCGCACCCTGTTCCAGGCTGACATTTTTCTTCAAAGGTACACAGCGCGTCGCTGAGGTGAGCATATATTCCGCCCAAGTCCCATTTCTCGGAACCGGGGCAACGCAAGCCACACGCTTTCCTAACAAAAAGCGCGGCAATATCCCCTCCCCCGCGGCAACCACTGTCCCGCTGCCTTCAACCCCCGGAGTAAACGGGTAGTTTCTTTCCCCATACAGTTTTGCCCCAGTGAGTGAGTTGAGATCGGTCGGGTTGATTGGCGAGGCAGCCATGCGGATCAGCACCAAGCCTTTCTTCGGTCGGGGTACCGGAACTTCCTGTACGGTTAATGTACCGTTAGGTTTATCGAGTTGGATTGCCTTCATGGTCGAAGGGAGAGAATTGCCCATCGCGCCTTCCTTCCTTTTATTTGATTGGAATACCAGGGATTAAAACAAGTATTTAGGATCAATACTTCAAATATTTGCCCATTTTAACAGAAATTAAGATATTTTTGAAAGAAACTCTTTGGTGTGGGTTGGGAGAGAAATTAAAAAGGTTACTTCGTCTGCCCCGAAAGTCCGATAATCTCAAACCCCGCGGATTTCGCAGTAACCATTTTAATCGTATATGTCATTGCGATGGAGCGCAGCGACTGAAGCAATCCCCTAATGATTCCTACTTAACCCACCAATCCCGCCACCAGTCGAGTGCCCCGAGCGTATTCTCAAGCTGGGTCTAAGCCACGGACCTTCCACAACCTGGTGGTCGAGTGCGGCGGGTGCCGACCCGGCGCGTATCGAGACCACAAAACTCCAATACACTGACGGGCGAGTGCCCACAAGCATACGTTAGCCTTAAACCGCGTGGATTTCGCAGTAACCATTTAAATCGTGTAAGTCATTGCGATGGAGCGCAGCGACTGAAGCAATCCCCTAATGATTCCTACTTAACCCACCACTCCCCAATGTGGTCGGGTGACTTGAATGAATTTTTCAAGCCGGATCGAGACCACACCAATGTTCATATGCAAGCCCTGCGAAGTTTTTGGCATAAAGGAGGAAAGCGTTTTATCACATCGATGAAATCCCGGTTGCCGTTGGTCACAATCCCGACAGCAATTTTAGTATCATGGTCGCCGAAGGCCATTGAGGAAAACCCCCCAGCATGGCCGAAACAGGCTTGTGTCCCCCACCATCCAAAAGATGAGACAAACCTCGCCCCAACCATAAATCCCCTCCCCAAACTGGAGAAGAACCGGCTGCTTCTATCCAGGCCAAAAACATTCTTGGTGGTGTACTTGTTCAGGGTCTCCTGGGAAATGAGCCTTTCCCCGGTATGCGTAATGCCTCCCTGGACCAAGAACTGGTAAAAAGCCGCCAGGCTGGCCGCGTCCGTCACACAGCTGACCGCCGGGTTCAGAGAATTGATCTGCTGGAGTGAGTTGTTGCGCTCCTCAAAATTCTCGGCCACATTGACCTGGGAAACAATCACCTTGTCTTTCCCCAGCCAATAGCTCCAAGCGATCTGATCGGCATCCCGCCCCGCCAGCCCAAGCTTGAGAGCCGGTAATTCGAGTGGAACGGATAGTTCTTCCTCGATAAATGCCGGTAGCGGGCGGCCCGTAATACGCAGAAACAATTCAGACAGCAGCCATCCATACTCATAGGCGGCATACATCATCGTGCCGCGCCGATGAACCGGCCTGGCTTCGATCAACCGCTCGAGCACCGCCTGCCGGTCATTCCAGATGCTCATATCCTCCACCAGGTCTGGCAGAGAAATCCCCGAACAGTGCGTCAGCACGTCCAAGATCGTGATCTCGCCTTTCCCGTGCTTAGCAAATTCCGGGATATATTCCGCCACCGGCGTTTCAACTTGCACCAATCCGCGATCTTCAAGCATTGCAATGGCCACCGCTGCCAGCGGTTTCCCTGCCGAGAGCACCGGGAAAGGCGTATCAGGCTTTACCTGCATAGGTGGAATGCCCTCATCCTCCCGCCAGCCGCGCCCTACCCCACAAACCTCATTCAACACCAAGCTCCCATTTCGTCGAACCACCATCTGCCCACCGGGGAATGATCCTCGCGCATGTTGGTTGCGAAATTCCTTAACAGCAGCGGCCAGCTTTCGCTCATCCATTCCCGCAGATGCGAGATCCACCGGATCATCATAAGGAAATATACTCATCAGCCATCTCCATCAAAAATTGGCTCAATTGCATGGGATATATTTCCATCTTACTTCCAAATTAGGCGCGGTAAATTAAAGGAAGACTAACATTGTAGATCGATCACAATAATATTATTACGAACCAATCTACCCAAATGGTTATTTCAAAAACTGGCGGCGGAGTTTGTCAATCTGTGGCAGATGGGTGAGCTCGTGGGAGGCAAAATAACTCACTTGCTGCCGGAGTGTCATCGTGCCGAACTCTTCATGCTCCCCGGTTTTCCACCAATCCGCAAGGGGCAGGGACTCCAATTTTTGGAGAGTTTCCTGACGCGATGCGTTGTAGGTCTCAAATATTTCCCGTACCGACGGTGGGCGGTCATCTTCCGAGGTCGCCCAGGAAAACACGGCTTTCGATTCCAATACCGGATGTTCTTGGGTCAAAAATAAGTCCAGCCTGAAACTGAGCAAGCCTTGCGCGTCTCGCAGATGAGAGAGGGTGTTGCGGATCGCCCAACCTCCATCTTCAGGGGGTAGATTCATTTCAGCATCTGTCAACCCATCCAAAAGTTTTTCGACCTCGATCGGTGTCTGGCGCAGCCTTTCCATTGCAGACAGCGGTTCCAGTGCATTAAGCCAGTAAACTGGAAGAAACTGTTGATAAGTGCTCGGCCAGGCGCCGCACGTTGGACAATTTTCAACCGGTTCTTGCAGCACCACATGCCCGCAGGTGCGGCAGACATACGCGTTGGGAGTCACATCGATCAAGGGGAGCCGGCCATAGGCCATCACATCCGCTCCTTGTGTTAGCGCTGCGATCACATCCGGATTGACCTCAAAACTGGACAATTCGCCAGCCGCTTTCTTGATCGCCGCCGCTAATTCATCTTTCCTGGTTGGGATTTCCAACTCATAAGCTGCTTGGCGGCTGAGCGAATCAGCCGTAGCACGCGCCAGCTTGGCAAGGTTATATTGTCCTTCGCCCTCCAATCTCGAGGCCAGGGCAAATAAATTTACCAGTGTGTCTTTCCATTCAGATGGTTTTCCTGTCATCTTATTTTCTCCTATAACATTATCTTTAGAGTCGGTTCCAAGAGATCAAAAACTTCATCACCTCTAATCGTGGAGGACTATTTTAAAAATTATAGGTGATTTTGCACCATCTTTGTAGTATTAGTGTCAAAATAATGTGTCCAATTAGAATGGTATCCTCCATAAGGAAATGATGATCCTAACCGGGTGGTCGAGTGGGGCGGGTGCCAACCCGGCGTGTATCGAGACCACAAAACTTCAACACCCCAAAGGTCAAGTCTCCCCAACCGTATCAGTCATTGCAATGGAGCGCAGCGACTGAAGCA
>JARROY010000241.1:0-9583 GCA_037383445.1 Anaerolineales bacterium
GACTATTTTTGGTCAATCAGGGCAGGTCGTCGAATATCTCTTGAGGGGCGAAAGCAACACCAACCATACTTGGGCCAGTATGGGCACCCAGCACCAGCGACATACTTCCCGTCGGCAGCCAGCTGACTTGGAAGACCCGGTCAATCTTTTCTTTCAAAAGTGCCGCCCCTTCATGGTTGAAAGCATGCAGCACCTGAACTCGAAGCCGGCTCCCCGGAGCATGTAGTTTTTTCATCTGATTAACCAGCCCATCCAGCGCTCGGTTGAACGTCCGCTCTTGCCCCAACTGCACATACTTACCGCTTTCCTTCTCTACCCCGATAATCGGTTTTATGTTCAACAGAGAAGCAATCAGACCTTTCATATGGCTGATTCGCCCGCCGTGGATCAGGTATTTCAATTCTTTCAGAGTGTAAATGCTGTCTGAGTTTTCACGAATCCGTTCCAGAAGTTCCAGAATTTTTTCCTTCGGCCAATTCGCCTTGATCGCTCGCGACGCCGCCTCCACCATCCAACCCACTGCCGCAGAGAGTGTCTTGGCGTCAAAATGGGTTACCTTTACCTCTGGTACCAGGTCAGCGGCTTGCACCGAAGAATTAAACGTTCCGGAAAGCCCAGAAGAGATGTGAATAGAAAGGATTTCGTCTCCGTCCTTGCCAAGCTCACGGTAAACATCTGCAAAATCCCCGGTGGGCGGCAGCGATGTGGTCGGCATTGAATCAGATTTCTCCAACAGCTGGTAAAACGCCTCGGTGGTGATATCGATATCTTCTCGATAAGACTTATCGCCCAGGTTAACCACCAAAGGTAAAATCTTGACATCTATTTTGTCTAAAACTTCCTGCGGGAAAATCAGGTCTGCACCCGAATCGGTCACAATCTTCATTCTTTTTCCTTAATGGATATTTTAATACACTGTATTTCCAAACCCCAATCATACCGCTAAACACACAAACTGAAAAGAAAAAGATCAAATTTCCCCGAAAAATGGATTAGCTAAGGTATCGATATTTGTATCTGGTATAGGTGATCGCCTTGCCTCGATCAAAATCTGGGTATAATTCATCCAACTGGAAAGAGACTACCCATGACTGAACCCAACCTAATCACCAAAATCACACAAGAACTCAAATTAGCAGCCCTATCCCAGGATAGGGAAAATGAAGGCAAAGCCCGCGTCTGCGCCCGCCGTGCGGCTGGATGGGCGATTCAAGAATATCTCCGGCAGCAAGAAATCTCCATAGGGAACAACAATGCCCTTGACCATATCAAATATTTTGCTGCCCAAAACGGGCATTCCCCACAAATCGCTGCTGTCCTACATCACCTCTTGATCAAGTTGGAAAAAGAGTCGCTTGAATCAGACGCATACTACCCCATTCAAGGCGTGGACTTGGTGGGCGAAGCTCAATGGCTGGTCGAGGAACTGCTGCAGACCAAGTTAGATCTATCCTGACCTGATAATTGATGAAAATTTTAGAAACTACAAGACTCACCATCAGGCACTTTCTGCCGGAGGACCTTGACGCCCTCTACATGTTATACTGCGACCCTGAGGCAAAGAAATTTATCCCCGATGCACCGCGAACCTTCCAAGAGACTCAAGAAGAATTAGAATGGTTTCTAAATGGGCATCCAGAACACCCCGATTTGGGACTCTGGGCTGCTGTTGATAAACAAACCCACCAATTAGCCGGACGCGTGGGTTTGCTGCCATGGGTGATCGATGATCGGAAAGAGGTTGAAGTTGCCTACCTGATCGCGAATAAATACAGGCGACAGGGTCTGGCAACCGAGGCAGCATTGGCGCTCCTTCATTATGGTTTTGAACAGCTTCAGCTTTCTCGCTTGATTTGCCTGATCGATCAGGAAAATTTGGCATCGATCAAGGTCGCTGAGAAGATCGGTATGCGGTTCGAAAAACACGGCCAAGATGCAATTGGACCATTTCTTTTATATTCAAGAAACAAATCGCTTTAAAAAGTGAGTTTAATCCCCCATAAATCGCTCGAAAACAGCTTGTCCAACACCCTCACCACTGAATTTTGGTGCCGGAAATAAGATAAGATATAATTAGCCATAGGGTATTGTTTATTTGAGTACATCTGCTGCACTTACAGCTATTTGTTCAACCTAATATTAGAAATTATATTAAGTAAATCAACAAAAGAGTCTCAAACTTTAAAAGAGTGCGGCACAACAACCCTCATCTAACTAACTATTAAGATGTTTAATTGGACATATCGGAATCATTGTTTCCAAATGATCCATTTAAGCGATTGTTTCGATTAAAATTAGTCACTTTTTGTTGACAATACTTGGAGGACATCTCATGGCAGGTATCGTATGTGCCGTCAGAGGCGGGCCAGGAAGCCAGCCAACAATTTCCCGAGCGATCAAATTAGCTCAAGAGACCCATCAGAAGATCTATTTCCTGTACGTGGTCAACCTGGATTTTCTCGAGCGGAGTGCCAGAAGCCGCACCCACACCATTTCTAAAGAACTTAGTCAAATGGGTGAGTTCATTCTTCTCACAGCTCAAGTCCAAGCCGAACAAAACGGAGTCGAAGCAGAAGGCGGTATTCGCGAGGGGAATGTCAGCGACGAAATTATCAATTATTGTCATGATACCGATGCGGATTACCTGATTCTTGGAAAACCAAAATATGAACATGAGGATAATGCATTCACCAGGGAACGTCTTAAGCAATTCGCCGAAGCCATTGAAGAATCTAGTGGAGCAAAAGTGATCTTAGTAGAAGCAAACGAAAAATGAACCAATCTATTCGTAGAACGATCTTATCAGTAAGTTTAATTGCCATCAGTCTCGCGTTAATCTGGGTGAATACCCCCTCAAAGGCACAAAGTGATTCATCCCCTGTGCTGATCGGGGGCAGTATTTTCGACCAGTTGGGACAGCCGGTAAAAAGCGCTCAGGTCACGCTGCGAAGTGATGACCGAGAAACGGTTTTCTCCCAGGTGGAAACGCAACCCACCGGTGATTTCTTTCTGGATTCGCCCGATGTGATCCCGGATTCACTTTTCATTATCGTCGAACGCGCTCATTTTAAACCACTCGAATATTCCCTTTCAACCGAGAATATCCAATCCCTGCGCAGCGGTGATTCCGTGATTGTCCCCGATCTAAAGATCGAACGTCAAATCACGATCGCCTTATGGGTCGCAACCCTGGTATTTGTTGCTGTCCTTGTCCTGATCGCTACCGGTAAGCTCCATATCACCTTAGCATCTCTTGTAGGTGCCTCGCTGATCTATCTGGTTAGCTATCTGGGCAGCCCACTAAGCGAAAATCTGTTCATTTTCAACTTCCAGGAATCATTGAGCTTTATCGATTGGAATGTAATTTTCCTCATCATGGGAATGATGATCGTGATTGCCGTGATAGAAGAAACCGGCATCTTTCAATGGCTGTCGTTTACCGCGTATAAAATTTCCGGTGGCAAAATATTCCTCCTGCTGCCGATTCTGATGTTGATCACTGGGATTGCATCGGCCTTCTTGGATAATGTCACCACCATGCTCCTGATGACCCCCATCTCAGTGCAGATTGCCATCTCTTTAGGGCTCAACCCGCTTGTCCTACTGATACCTGAAGTCTTTGCCTCTAACGTAATCGGTATCAGCACGCTCATCGGGACCCCAACCAATATCCTGATCGGTTCCTATGCCAAGTTATCCTTCAACGATTTCCTCACCAACCTGACCCCCGGGGTTCTTTTAGCCTTTATCGGATTGATCGTCTTCAGCTTCCTGACCTATCGCAAACAGCTTTCTGGGACGCAGGAACTCTCAGACATCCTGTTGGAAAAATTAGAAGAACAAGCCCAGATCACCCAACCAGACCACCTCAAAAAAGCTGGGATCGTCGGCCTGGGAATGCTGATTCTGTTTATGTTCGGGGAACATATCCATCTAGTGCCCGCCGTAACAGCGCTGATAGGAGCAACAACTCTGATGGTCTGGATTCGTCCAGATATTGAAGAAATGATCGAAGCTGTGGATTGGACCACCCTGGTGTTCTTCATGACGCTGTTTATTGTGGTCGGTGCCATCCAGGAAGTCGGTCTGATCAGCTTCATCGCCAATGCTGTCGGCAGGCTGGTCGGTGAGAACTTGCTGGTGGCAATGTTAGTGGTCATCTGGATGAGCGCAATTCTATCTACAGTGATTGCCAACATCCCCTTTACTGCTGCCATGCTTCCGGTTGTGGGATACCTCACCACCACCATACCTGGGGCGCCGGATATAAAATCAGCTATGTCTATTTCTTTAAAAAGGGTGCTCCGGCAATGCTGATTACGGTCAGTCTAGCCACCATCTGGCTGTTGATACGGTTCCTCTAGTAGGACGTCATTATTTCATGGAAATATAATTCTTTGACTGATTAAAAAAGTTATGTCCCAATCAAACAAAAAATCAGCAGGCTTAATCAACCTGCTGATTTATTATTTATTTTGATTTTTATTTGTAGGTTTAGGCAATAACTGGTTTATCCATGCCCTTTTTCTTGTTCACTTGCAGCATTCCAAGGATGGCGATCAAAATCCGGATGCCTCCCAGAACCATTGCAAAAAAGCTGAACACTCCACCTGCAACTAATACACCTTTTCGCCAACTACCATTAAGTATGGTCTTTTTATCATCATCTTGTTCCCCTACCAGTTCTGCGCGTAGTGTCTTGATGAATTCCGGGCGAGGTGCTACCGGTTGTAATAGGTGCTGCAGGTGTTTTTCAACGCCCCGCACATCCTTTTCTAGGGTGATTTTTCGATTCTTCCACGGCCATTCAATTTTCATTTTGTTCCTACCTTTCCGGCTCCTACCGAAAATTTATTCTTTCCACCCATTCTCTTTTAGGAAAGGATGGTTTGGGTCTAATTTTTTCACTTCATCCCGCAGGGAGATCAGGGTCCGGTGGTAAAGGCTTTTGATTGCGCCTTCAGTCCGCCCCATGATCTCTCCAATCTCAGCATTCGATAGATGATCCACAAACTTCAAGATCAACAACTGCTGACGGTCCTCAGGGAGGTTGGAGACAAGCCCCATTAGAAAATTTTCCTCCTCAGAACGAACCCCCAATGTTTCGGGCTGTTCTTGAGTCCCCGAGATATTGAAGCTCTCATCCAAACCAACCACCTGCCGGCGGCTGTTATCTCGATGCCAATTTGCGACCAAATTATGGGCAATCCGATACAGCCAAGCAGAGAAAGGCAAGCCGCGATCTTCATAGTTCGTAATATGCTTGATCGCTCGAGTAAATACTCGGGAGGTCAGGTCTTCTGCGTCATGCTGATTGCTTGTGCGGTAATATATGTAGTTGTAAATCCGTTCCACATAGCGATCGTAAAGAACGCCTACGGCATCGGAATCCCCTTGCGCAGCTCTGGAGAGTGCGTCTTCGTCTGAAAGATTCAGCACCATACGCCACCTTCACTGGTAGGGTTTTGATTCAACAGTGATAACCCTACTACTTGAAATTGGTTACTAAAATTACATGATAATTTCATGACAATTTTTGCTAAAAATATTCCTTGCCATGGGTAATTTCAGTATATCACGTTTGATGTCAGAGAATAAATAGGATTATTGGGTATGGAAAAATTTACGGGCAGCCGCGTATCGGCTGCCCGTTTTTTAATGTACTAGTGTTCTTCCGGTGGTTCTGGGGCTTCCGGTTCTGTTGAACTGTCATCCTGCTCTTCCAGCAGTTCTGCTTCCACGGTCTCTTCAGCCGGTTGCTTCGCCGATGCAGGCACATATTCCCGGGTCCCGAAGCGGGTGAGGAGCACAGCCCCCAGCCCCATGGCGCCGACCACAATCCACAGCAGCCCACCAAAAGCGCTCCATAATCCTAAGCTCAGCAGCCCAAGGATAAAACTTAAACTGAAGCTGCCAATCGCCATCTGGAGTGTCGGAGTCCAGTTTTGTTTGAAAGCGATCATCATCCGGCGACCAACTTCTGCACCAGCCGCAATCACCCCAAACAGCAATCCCAGAACCAGCGCCAAACTGAGCAAAATGATCAGCGGGACGGTCAGCGGGATTAAGATCACCGTGATCGAAAGCAGCGCCAGCATAACCACAGCCGCCGTAAAGACCGCTACCGAAAGCAGACCGAAACCGCTTGAAAGCACAGCCTTTTCCTCGATTACGCTCCGCACTCGTTTGCTCTGTTTCGGCATCACTAACACCGCCAAAACAGACACGGCAGAGAATACCAACGCCCGTGCCAAGGTGGCAAAAAAGCTCACCACTGGTTGCAGCGCCCGAGAAACATTACTCCCAAAAGTGCGCTGGGGCAATTCAGGAATGGTTGGGATATCCGGTCCCTGGATCTCAGGAATCTCGATATTCACCCGGGGTACGTTCTCGGTCACAATCTGGCCGAAAACCTGGGATTCCGGGTCTCGCCGGACGACGGTTGCCGGAGCGATCAAATCGCCATTCACCACCGCGGTATCGGAAAGCGCCACAATCCCACCAATCGCCACCAATGTTCCATCGATTTCACCAGAAACGTTGACATTGCCTCCAAAAACAACCATATCGCCATCCACCGTGGAATTTTCCTGTAGTGTAACCACACCCCCAAATACCACCAGGTTCCCCTGTAAAGTCTCACCATCTTCCAAGGTGAACGTCCCAAAAAAGACGACCTCATCATCCAAAGATGGGGAATACTGAGGATGGGCAAAGGCTGTCCCCGTCAGTAGCAAACTCATCAAAACTATCGTGAGACAGACAGATATCCTTAATTTGATCTTACTCATAATCAACTCCTTGATTTCTCAAATGTCTTCTCACCATCGAAACCCAAAGAACCACCACAAATCCCATCACCGCGGTACCGCTGATCCACCATGAGACAGGTACCAAACCAGGCAGGGTGCGCAGCAACGTGCTGACCAAACCAACTGCCATCCGCAGCAGTAACACTACTCTAGAAACAATTTCCACCCACAGGGCAACTGGGCCGCCGCCGGTGGATATTGATGGGATATACTGAATCCCGATCAGAATAATAAAACCCACTGCGATCACCATGTTCGTCAGGACTAAAGCCCAAGCCTGTCTGCGCTCTTCCTTGACGCGCTCCTTCTCGAGTCTTTCCATCCAGCGACTGGTGAACCCCGGCAAAGGAGTTGCCATTCCCGCGCTCCGGAAGGAACTTTCTACCTCCCCCCAGGCCATCTCGAGCATCTTATCTTCAAAATTGTGATCATCCATGATCGGATTAGGCTGCTGAACGTTCATAATGTGTCCTCTCCACGGTTAAAGATTCTTCTTGAGAAACCAACCAAACTTCTGCCAGTTCCTTTCTTGACCGGTGCAATCGGCTCTTGACAGCACTGACACTCATCTCGAGAGACTCTGCAATTTCATCGTAAGAATACTCATACCAATAGCGCATGACAACTGCAGCTTTATCTTTTGGGCTGAGTTTCTCTAATAAAGCAGATACCTGTGTTTGGTGTTCATCCTGCATCATTTTTGTCTCCATCCCGATACCTTTATCAGGCAAAATCGGGTTTTCCAAGGCATCATAAGAAAAAGTCGGTAGTTTTCTCCTGCGATGCTGGTCTATGCAGTAATTGGATGCGATCGAAAGCAGCCAAGTAGAAAACTTACGGGAAGGATCGTAGCGGTGGAGTGCCTTATATGCACGGATAAAGGTTTCCTGAGCAGCATCTTCAGCATCTCCAGCATTACCCAGCATGCGGTAGCACAAGTTATAGACAGGTCGTTGATAAGCCTCCACCAGGTAGGAGAAGGCTAGGTCATCACCTTTTTGTGCTTTCTTCAACCAATCCACTTCCGCTGAATGCATTGATGAGTCTCTCTGGCAAATGGTCGTTTTAATTTTGAGGAGGCCTTCCACTCACCGGCCATTTGCTTCGATTGGTTCTCCCAATCTTCTTTCATAAGTATATACGTAAAACCAGGGACTGGGTTGCAACTAATTTGGGTTTAATTTCCCAATAAAAATATCTATGCTCCGAACAAAAAAGTATTATAGACCCCTGATTACTCTTGATCAGCTGCTTAAAGAATAAAAATTAAATTTAACCATTAAAATCCCCCAGGAAAACTAATTGCTGTCACTGAACAGACTCTAGGTCTGCAGCATTGTTTTTAATCTCGTCGACTACACGCAAACATTCAGTCCCCCAGCGAGCAGACCGATTCCAATGGACCAGGGGATCATGCATGTAACCCTCGGCTTCCTTTGGATCGCGAGATAAACTGGTGCCTTCCAGCTCAACTTTCAACGAAAACTTGGGAATCGTGCGCGAGAAGAATTTAGCCAATAAAACCAAAAAAGGAGGCGCCGCATCTTTTGGATCTACCGAGGTGCCAGAAATTATCGCCCCATTCAATCCCTCTGGATGGTGGAGAATATAATCCAGTACGATCAACGAGCCCAAGCTGTGCCCATAAATAAACATCGGCAAACCAGGAGCTAAATCCCTGGCTAACGCCATAAATTTGTGGAGATCATCCTGGTATTCACTCCAAGAATTAATGTGCCCGCGCTGCCCCTCCGAACGCCCATGTCCACGGTGATCATATCCCGTCAGGATGAACCCCGCCGGAACCAGGGCTTCAACCAGGTTCTGGTAGCGCCGGATGTGTTCCCCGGCCCCATGCACGACCACTAACGTGCCGATGATCTTCCCATCTGGAAACCAAGTGTCTTGAACCAGCTTAATATTTTTTGCACCTAAAAAATGGCTGACTTGCTCGCGCATGTTTTCCTCCTCTAAATTCCTCAAAATGCTGTCCAATGATAGCTCTATTGCTTACTTTACTACAGATATCCCCCTAATCAAAATGATTTATCCCTCCTATTTTCTCGTGCTGAACCAATTGCTAGCCCGCAGAGGTTGTCATATCGTCCAACTGAGTGTATGATTGACGCAGTCCAAAAACCCACTCTTCAGGAAGAAAAAATGCCCGCAACCGTGATCCTAAACCCGTATGCAAATCGCTGGATTTCTGGCCAGCGCCAGCCAGAACTTGAAGCCAGCTTACAAAAATATGGCTTGGAGTACCAAATAAAGTTAACCGAATACCCCGAACATGCCGTACAGCTTGCCAAAGAAGCCGTCGAAACCGGCAACACACCGCTGATTGCGGCGGGTGGGGATGGTACCTTATCAGAGGTTGTCAATGGGCTGATGCAGGCAACTCCAATCGATCAGTACCCTGCCGGACCCATTGGTTTCATCCCCTTTGGTACCGCCAACGACTTGACCGATATGCTCGGGCTGCCCAGAGACCTCGACACTCTCTGCACCATCATTGCTCAGGGAGATACCACTACCATCGATCTCGGACGCGTCAACGGACGATTTTTTAATAACAATTCCGCTGTTGGATTAGAACCGGTCATCTCGATTGAAAATATTCGATTAAAGTGGTTGAAGGGTGTCGTGCGGTATCTGGTCGCTGCCCTGATCGGGATTTTCAAAAACCCAACCTGGGAAGGTAAAATTAAATGGGATGGGCAGGAATATTCCGGCACCCTTGCTTTGGTCAGCGTGGGTAACAGCCAGCGAAC
>JARROY010000242.1:0-6597 GCA_037383445.1 Anaerolineales bacterium
GCTTGTTGTGCGCCATCCCGACCAATTGCTCATCTTTCCCCAATTTCCAGGAGATCACCCCTTGCCCATAACGGCCTTGCACCGGGAATTGGCTGATTTTCACCCGTTTGGCCACGCCAATATTGTTGAGCAAGAAAACGTCGTATTTTTTATTGACCACTACTGCACCCACCACCTGATCATTTCCTTTGAGCTTGATCCCATTCACACCAGCGGCCAGCAGTCCCATGGGACGTACCGAATCCTCCGAAAACCGGATCGTCATCCCATTGGCAGTGGTCAGCATAATCTCATTTTGCCCATTGGTAATTAACACCCAGCCGATTTCATCATCCTCTTTTGTCCTGGCCAGTTCAAAAGTTTGGGCTGCCGGTCCAGGTAGTTCGGATAGAGCGCTCTTCTTTACCAATCCCTGGCGGGAAACCGTCATCACGTACCATCCTTCAGCATGTTCAGCCTCAGGCGGTAAGCTGAAGATCGCACTGATTTGTGCTCCTTCCTTCAGCGGGCTTATCGAGTAAACTTTCACACCTTGGTCGGCCAGTTCTGCTTCCGGAATGGAATGCATGGCAACTGCCGCCGTCTCCCCACTGTTGGAGACAATATACAAAGTATCCCGGGTATTCCCCTGCAGCACCAGCCGGGCGGCCGTGCTCCCCCACAGTCGGGCATCTTTACCATCCGGTGTACGGGAAATCCTGCCTTTATGATCCAAATTGACCCAGGTAGCATATTCGGGTACAAGGTCGCTGACAGTCAGCAAATCTTTTAATTTAACCCCTTCTTCCACCTCAACAATCTGGGTCCGACGGCGGTCGCCGTATTTTTCTTTAACTGCAACCAGTTCCTCAGCTACTACAGTTCGCATCTTTTTTGGTGATTTCAGCAGCATCTCAAGGTCTTTGATCAGCTTGGCAACCTCTTTATATTCATCCTCAATCTTTTTCCGCTCCAGAGCAGCTAAACGACGTAATGGCATATCCAGAATGGCAGTCGCCTGCTCTTCACTGAGCTTATAGGTGCGCATCAGGTTGGCATGTGCAGTTTCAGCTGTGCGGGAACGCCGGATGAGTTCAATCACTTCATCTAGGTTATCAAGGGCAATTCGCAGTCCTTCCAGGATATGCAAACGGCGCTTGGCTCTCTCCAGGTCAAACTCACTTCGGCGGCGCACGATTTCCATGCGGTGTTCGATATACACCAGCAGGGAGCTTTTAAGGCTGAGCATGCGCGGTTCCCCATTCACCAATGCCAGCATAATGATGCTGAATGTGCCTTGCATCTGTGTGCGCTTGTAAAGATTTTCCAATACCTTTTCAGTATCCGCGGTCTTGCTCAATTCAATAACAACCCGCATTCCCTGCCGATCGCTTTCATCACGCAGGTCGGAGATACCTTCAATAACCCCATCTCGGGCCAGCTTGGCAATCCGCTCAATCAGCGAAGTTTTATTCGTCATGTAAGGCAGCTCGGTGATGATGATCCGGTTGCGCCCGCGCGCCATTTCTTCTACATGGGCGCGTGCCTGCACAGTTATCCGTCCCCGCCCCGACCCATAGGCTTTCGCCAAACCGCCATCTTCACGGATGCCGCCAATAATTACTCCGCCAGTCGGGAAGTCAGGGCCCTTAATAAACTTCATCAGGTGTTCAACATCAATTTGATCAACACGGTTCCAATTTTCCAAAATATAGATCACCGCATCGGCAACTTCCCCAAGGTTGTGCGGCGGAATGCTTGTGGACATCCCAACTGCAATACCTGTTGCTCCATTGACCAGCATATTGGGGATTGTGGAAGGCAGCACACTCGGTTCTTGCAGCGATGCATCAAAATTATCGTTAAAATCGACCGTATCCTTTTGGATGTCGGACATAATATCCATAGCAGTAGATGCCAGCTTGGCTTCAGTGTAACGCATCGCGGCTGGCGGGTCCCCATCCACACTGCCGAAGTTACCCTGACCATCAACCAAAGGATATCTCATAGAGAAATCTTGCACCATACGGGCCATGGCATCATAAACCGCCGCATCACTGTGCGGGTGATACTTACCCAGCACTTCGCCCACCACACGCGCGGATTTTTTATAACTGGTATTAGGCCGAAGCCCCATATCGTACATTGCGTACAAAATGCGTCGGTGGACTGGTTTCAGGCCATCCCGCGCATCCGGGAGGGCGCGGGAAACGATCACGCTCATCGCATAATCCAGATAAGCCTGCTGCATTTCTTCATCAATGTCGATCTTGCGAACCAAACCGATTTCCATTCAAAATCTCCTGCTTGTTCAAAATTAGAACATGTGTACTATTTTTATTATTGTACGATTAAATCGTTCTTACGTCAAAGGATGTATTCCTAAACATTCAGGCAATGCCCAGCCCCTACTGCACTATAGGTGATAGCAATCCAGAAAGGTGATTCTAACAAAATTGTGAGATACTGTGCCTTAACATTTGCCAAGAGAAACATCGCATTTTGAAAACCTTCTTCCAATTCCGCCACTGGCTCTTCGTCACCATTACCACTGGCGGCCGCAGCCAAGGCTTCCTCAGCAGCAATCTCAGCCAGCTGTTCAACATGTGCATCGTACCCAGTGCCTGCGGGGATGAGCTTACCCAGGATCACATTTTCTTTTAGACCCAAAAGGTGATCTTCCATTCCGGCAATTGCAGCACCAGCCAATACTTTGATTGTATGCTGGAAAGAAGCCGCTGAAAGGAATGATTCTGTGTTCAGTGAGGCTTTCGTAATTCCAAGCAGGTCATCCATATAGCGGGCAGGCTGTTTGCCCTCCTGGAGCAATCCATTGTTGATTTCAATCATATCAAGACGATTGATATAATCACCAGGAAGCAGTTCAGTATCGCCTGGGCTGGTTACAATCACCTTCGACATCATCTTGCGGATGATCACCTCAAAATGTTTGTCGTGGATGTTCTGCCCCTGAGAGCGGTAAACTGTTTGCACCTCAGATAGCAAGTACAGCTGGCAGGCTTCGCGTCCCTGGATGCGCAAAATCGCATGCGGGTTTAGCGAGCCTTCTGTCAGCGCCTGACCAGGCGTAACCTCGTCCCCGGTCTTGACAATCAGGCGGGTATTGGAGGGGATCTCATAATTCCGCTCGTCGCGCAGTTCGTAAGATACAAAGACAGTCTTGCCTTCTATCCGGACACGTCCTTCATTGTCCGCGACCAGTTGGGCATCCTCGTGGGTTGCCAAAACACCGCCTTCTTTAACCGAACCGCCGTCTTTGACACTTAATTCCCAGCCCTTGCCAATTTCATATTCATCGCTGGTCATTTCGCTGTGGACCACATTGACCACTCGCATATCACTGTACTTGTCCGACTGGACGACTTCAGCCTTACCGGCAATTTCAGAGACCACTGCCTCACCTTTAGGTGCTTTGCGTGCTTCAAAAAGTTCTTCTACACGCGGCAGACCCGTGGTAATGTCTGATCCGGCAGCCACACCACCGGTATGGAACGTCCGCAATGTCAGCTGGGTACCCGGCTCACCAATCGACTGCGCCGCAACGATCCCGATCGCAGCCCCAGGTTTCACTATTCTTCCACGACCAAGGTCCTGACCGTAGCATTTTACACAAATCCCCTGTTTACTTTCGCAAGTTAGCGGAGAACGCACAAATACTTCCTCAACGCTGGTACTAACAACCTTACGCATGAGGTCTTTGTCTACCAAAACGTTGCGGTCTGCCACAACTTCGCCCGTCTCCGGGTGAACGATACGTTTGGCCAAAACACGGCCGTAGATGCGTGTGCCTAAAGACTGGCCTGCAATATCATCCGTCGATCTGATCCAGATTCCATCTTCGGTGCCGCAGTCATCTTCCATCACGATCACATCCTGGGCAACATCGACCAGGCGTCGAGTCAGGTAACCGGCGTCGGCTGTACGCAGTGCGGTATCTGCCAGACCCTTGCGAGAGCCGTGTGTGGAAATGAAGTATTCCAAAGTGTTCAGGCCTTCACGGAAATTGGAACGGATCGGCAGCGGGATGATCCTCCCGGACGGGTCCGCCATCATTCCGCGCATGCCGGCCATCTGAGAGATCGTGCTGAAACCGCCTTTGCCTGCGCCAGAATTGGCTTGAATCGCCAGGTTGCTGAGCGGATCCATAGTTTCTTTCACCGCTTCACCGATATCATCGGTCGCTTTCTGCCAAATCTTAATCACCTGGTCAGTCTTTTCCTGTTCGGTGAGCAATCCACGACGGAAATTGCGTTCCACCAACTTCTCATCATCCATAGCTACGGAGACGATTTCTTTTTTGCTTTCAGGGATGGTAATATCAGAAACAGCTACCGTGATACCAGATCTTGTGGCGTATTTGAAGCCGATGTCCTTGATCCGGTCTGCCACCTCAGTGGTAACTTTTTCATCCGTCATTTCAAGGACTTCAGCAATCAGATCTTTCACGCCACCTTTGTCCAGGGTGCTGTTCATAAATTGCACTTCTGAAGCCAAAATCCGGTTGAACAAAACCCGTCCAACACTCGTCTCGATGAGACGGGTTTCTTTCTCATCCAGTCGATTGCCATCTTCATCATACCAAGTCTCAGCCTTTACTTTGATCTTGGCATGGATATCAAGCTGGTCTAACTGGTAAGCCATACTGACTTCATCTAAATTAGCAAAGAGACGCCCATGGCCTTTGTGTTCGTATGGGCTGCTCATGGTCAGGTAATACACCCCAAGTACCATATCTTTGGAAGGTCCGATAATCGGTTCACCATCCGCGGGTTTCAAAAGGTTGCGGGACGAGAGCATCAATTCACGAGCCTCGGTAACCGCCTTTTGAGATAACGGAACGTGCACAGCCATCTGGTCGCCATCAAAGTCGGCATTGAAGGCTGTAGTCACCAATGGGTGAAGCTGAATCGCGCTTCCCTCGATCAAGATTGGCTCAAAAGCCTGGATACCCAACCTATGCAATGTAGGCGCACGATTGAGCAAAACAGGTCGCTCCTTGATCACTTCTTCTAATACTTCCCATACCTCAGGCCGGTTGCGTTCAATAAACCGGCGGGCACCTTTAACATTGGCGGCATAATTATGCTGCACAAGGCGGGAAATCACAAACGGGCGATAAAGCTCCAAGGCCATCGTTTTCGGCAAACCGCATTGATACAGTTTTAGCTGCGGGCCAACCACAATCACAGAACGGCCTGAATAGTCCACACGTTTACCCAACAGGTTCCGGCGGAAGCGGCCTTTTTTACCTTTCAACAAATCGCTCAGCGACTTCAACTCGCGTCTTCCCCGGCGGGATAACGCCTTTCCACGCTGAGAGTTGTCAATTAAAGAGTCAACTGCTTCCTGGAGCATGCGTTTTTCATTGCGCACGATCACGTCGGGGGCACCCAGTTCCAACAAGCGCTTCAGGCGGTTGTTGCGGTTGATCACCCGGCGATAAAGATCGTTCATGTCGGAGGTAGCGAAGCGGCCGCCATCCAGCTGCACCATCGGGCGCAGATCTGGTGGAATTACCGGCAAGATTGTCAGGATCATCCATTCCGGACGGTTCCCAGAACGCAGGAATGCCTCAACTACTTTCAGTCGTTTGGTGGCTTTACGGCGGCGCTGCTTGCTGCGCGAGTTCCGCGCTTCCTGCCAAAGAGATTTTGCCAGGGTGTCCAGGTCAAGGCGTCGGAGGATATCATAAAAAGCCTCCGCACCCATATCTGCCCGGAATACCTGTCCCCAACGAGAACGCAGTTCACGGTATCGGTGCTCTCCCAAAAACATCATCGGTTTCAGGTCGAGCAGCTCATCCCGCAGGGCATGCTTCTCGTTGCGCACCACGGTAGATTCTTCATCGACATTGGCGCGCAGTTCAGTGATCGCCATATCGGTCTCAGCTTTGGTGCTGGCAACATTCAATTTAATGTGTTCCAGTTCTCTTTGTTTGCTCGAATTAATCTCTTGTTCCAGCTCTTCAAGATAACTCTTGACCACATTCTGAACATCTGCCAGATGTTTGTTGCTGATTTCCTGCCCTTTGTCAACAATCACCATATCTGTTGCCGAGAAGGTGATCACCTGCTTGGCAGGTTTACCCACCTCGTCTCGTAAACGTTCTTCTAACCGCTGACCTTCCTTAATCACGGGGTCAAGCCGGGCCGCCAGTTCTTCATCATACCGTTTTTCGATCTGGTCTGCCTGGACATCAAGTTCAGATAACCTTTCATCCCGACCGGTCTCAATCTCACTGATCTGATTGGAAAGCTGCTCCGAATACTCAGATTCGATTTCAGCAATTTCCTCATCTAACCGGGTCAACGCTTTTTCTCGCGCTTCTTCATCAACATAGGTCACGATATACTGCGCAAAATACAGCACCCGGTCCAGATTGCGCCGGGAAATATCCAGCAACTGCCCTAGATAGGATGGAATCCGTCGAGTATACCAAACATGGGCGACCGGTGCGGCTAGTTCAATATGCCCCATTCGTTCACGGCGTACAGAGGAACGCGTGACTTCTACACCACACTTATCGCATACAATCCCTTTATATCGAATGTTTTTATATTTACCACAGTAACACTGCCAATCACGTTGAGGGCCAAA
>JARROY010000243.1:0-4221 GCA_037383445.1 Anaerolineales bacterium
GGCTGAAGTTCCAGAAGATACCTTGCCCCCGGCACCCACCAACACACCGATTCCACCCACACCCACCCCTGAACCGACGGTTACTCCTACCCCAGAACCGACTGCTACCCCAACCCAAACTCCCGAACCAACCTTAATTCCGATTCCTGAGTTAATTGAAGAATTGGGATTATATGAAATAAATGACTTGTCAGATGCGGAAGTTGCAGAATTTGAGGCCGGGTACTACCGCTGGGCAATCGGGTTGGCCAATACTTTGATAGACAATTGGTTGGGAGACTATCCGTATATCTATGCCAATAGAGCCGACTCATATTCAAATCTTGGCGATTTTGAAAATGCCATCAAAGATCTCGAAACAGCTGCCAATCTTCCTTATATAGATGAATTTAAGCGATCAATGGAAGATCCTGAATTCGATGCTGCTAATTTCTACTCCGAAGATGAACTAAATCGTTTGGGTGGTCTGTATAATAACCTGTGCTGGTTCCTTGCCATTACCGATCAGGCAGACCGTGCAATCCCTTACTGTGAAGAGGCAGTAGCACTCTTCCCCTCAATAGCCATCTTGGATAGCCGTGCGGTGGCTTATGCCATGGTTGGCCAAACGGATGAAGCCATAAGCGATTTTGAGCAAGTCTTTGCACTGGCGGAAGATGATCCCTTTGGGTTTTATACGGAACTTGTGGAAGAAAGACAGCAATGGGTTGCCGCCCTGCAAAATGGTGAGAATCCTTTCACCCCTGAGGTACTCGAAGAACAAAGACAAGAAACGATTGACCCGGATGCCCTCCCCGAGGGAGAAATATTGGCGGAGTATACTCACACTTACTTCACCCAGTTTCTTGAACAAGATGGGTTCGCATTGCTTACCAGTGACGTTAACAGTTATGGTATCCCAGTGAATGTTTATGCAGCTGATGACGGAGAATGTATTATCGTGGTTGGGGTCTTTGGAGAAGAGGATGAATTCATTCTTTCCAGGTTGATCTTATCTGGCTGTACGGAAGATCAGATATTAAGAGAGGTCGGCTGGTTCAGCAGGTTGATGCTTCTGCCAGATCCTTACCAGGATGTTGATTGTATCCCATTGGGTGAACTGTACGCATGGGAGATCACGGAGCTAAAATCAGTAATCGATAAGGATGCCACACATACAGAAGAACTCTCTGTCGGTGAAGTTAACTTTCTTGCTGGCTGGAGTGATGATGGTGAATCATTGATCGTAGAAGTGTATCAGGACTGACAAACTCGTATCCTTAACAAGCCAATCCAGATTGACCGCACCATAAACGTCCATTAGAAAGGAAAGACAAACGACCGCCCTCGTGTATTGAGGGCGGTCGCATCTAACTTTTTTCCTAATAATAAGGACCCTTACGGATACTGGATCCTCAAACTGCCAGAACCGACGCTGAATTCAATGTAAAGCTGTTCATCGGCCTCCGCAAATCCGGGAGTCTGCCAGGTGCCGCTGTCACCGGTGACACCATCCCGACCAGCTGTGCGGATAAAATCGTTTGGCAGGTTCACACCACCAGAACCGGTTTCACCGCGAACCTGGATGGCCATTCCTTCCGGCACAAACACGGTAATACTGCCTGAACCGCTTTCCAAATCCAATTTGCCGTAACTGCCTTCCTCCACCCGGATCGAAATCCTGCCGGACCCAACATTGGCCCGCAAATCCAGCACGGAATCTGGTGAAGAATCAACGGTGATGGAACCAGAACCAGAGCCAAGGTCTACAGGATAATCTCCACCGGGCAGTTCGACTTCCAAGCTTCCAGAACCGCTGTTGGCATCCAGGCCAATCAATTCCATATCTGCCAGGAACAAATCTGCACTGCCGCTCCCTACATCAATTTTCAATTCAAGAGGGATTCCGGTTGCCAGGCCAATATCCGCCGTAATTTGCTGGTCGTCAAACCAATCGCCTATCTGAGGACCCCCAATATCATTTAGAGACAACCGTACTTTGGGTCTGCTTGTCCCGGAAGTCTGGAAATTGACTTTCTCGTTGTGGTTGACCACCGCTTCGAATAAATTCGCCCCGCCATCCAGGTTGTTCACGGTCAGATTGCCGCGATCAAAATCTAAATCAATATCAGCGGCTTCAGCGCCGTCCAATGGCGTCTCAAACGATTCGGTCACCATTTGCGGGGTCGGCAGCAGATCGACAATTTGCGGTGAGAAAAACAGGAAACCCACGATCGCAACCGCCAGCACCCCAGAAAGCAGGCGCGCCACCATGCGGTTATTGTGCCCGAATAACATATTAAGTCCTACAATCACCAAAAAGACCGGCCATAACCTCCACAATATAGTCACATCAATCGGTTCAATGATCTCTAGATTGGACAGGAAAAGTAATACACCAATGCCGATCAATACTATCGGCCAAAACAAATTCGGAAAACGTCTATTCTCGTTCATTTTCCATCTCCTTATCATCCACGGATTCTAAAATATAACTGATTTACGTCAGCTTTCACTACTCTATACGCAGCAACGACAATAAGGTTGCAAAAAAATATCCCCCAATCTAATTCCTTTGGTGGATAAAAGCAAGATAATTCAGGTTGAGTTTCCGATGTATTCTCAGGCGTGCGAATCCCAGAGCGGTTCCTCGACCCCTTTTTGCTTATTTTCGTACCGTCCCATGACAAAAAGTACATCCGAAAGCCGGTTGAGATATTGCAAATTCAGCGGACTGACCTCTTCA
This sequence comes from Anaerolineales bacterium, assembly GCA_037383445.1. Classification (GTDB taxonomy): domain Bacteria; phylum Chloroflexota; class Anaerolineae; order Anaerolineales; family UBA11579; genus UBA11579. The sequence continues at coordinate 2,726 of JARROY010000243.1, forward strand.
CGCTGAGACAGAGAGACAACTTCCCGTTCCGCCCTCCGGCACACCGCCCGCGCCACCTGTAACACTGCCGCGCCTGTTTGCCCACCCGGTAAGATGAAATTTTTCAACGGTCCAACGATATCATTCAATTCATCGATCAATGATTCCAGCGCTGCAATATGGCGTTCTTCAATCCGGGGCACTGAAAACTGCTTCTTTTCTTCCTCCGGAAAAGCCAGGTCGGAGCCCAAGTGAAAAAGATCGTTTTGAATTTTGGGCAACGCCAGGGACAGCTTCTCGTCAAGCCCATACGAGAGCGCTAAACCCAGCAGAGCATTCAGTTCATCAACGGTACCATAGGCAGACACCCGCAGGTGGTCTTTGGGCACGCGGCGTGTGGTTCCCAATGCTGTCGTCCCATCATCGCCCGTGCGAGTATAAATTTTTGTAATCTTTGGCATGGGTGTATTCTAATAGACTTTTACTATTGCGGCTAGGTTCAGCTAAATCCTGAAATTTCGTTCAGGATTTTTCCGCTTAAAACAAAAAAATGGGATGCACCGTCACTCACCCCATCCTGTTGAAATCGATCCCTTTTCAATTACCCGGCCTGCCTGATCCTGAATCTTCGCCAAATCCACCCCAATGCCGGGAGGATCAAACCAGTGGCCACCCACTCCCAATTTGTCCCGAAGAACTGACGGATCGAATACAGCAGATTTGACTGCACCTGCACCGTCCGGATCTCGCTGGTGGTGTAGGTCTTGTCACCCATCCCTTCCGCATTGACCACTACCGAGAGAAACAGAGTCAGGTTTTTCTCACCTGCTTCCTGAGGGGTCACCTCCCAAACCCAACTGATGTAAGGGTCATCACTGCTGCGGATTTGTTCTTCTTCCTTAAGGGGCTTGATATTAAATGCCGCACCGGTCAAACGCGCACTCATCACTGTGCTGACCCGCAGTGGGATCACCAGCACCTCATCCACCTCCCCCATACCCGCCACCAGGGTTGCCTGGACTTCTTGATCTTCTTCAATTTCTTCCTCTGTCACGGGTACTACCCGCACCTCAACCAGCTTTACTTCTCCTACCCTCATTGTTGCCGGCGGGTTAAAGAGTGCGCTCCCGCGGGGCAGTCCCTCCACCACCTGGGCATAGACCGTATTCAAGTCCATGCTGACAGCAACTGGCGTAGAGGTCGAGCCCGGCTGGACTTCTCCGGCAGTCGGCTCCTGGGTCTGTAAAAGCGGGGGGGTAGCGGTAAATACTGGCGCCTGGGTCGGCTGGGCTGCGCTTGGTTCCTCGTTCGAGTAATCGGGCTCCTCTGCCGAATAGTTATACAGGTCTTCGCCTGCGTTGCCCACCCCGCACGCGGTGCTGACCAGTATCAGGCAGCTGAGGAGAAGCAAGATCTTTATTTTGGAGAACATACCCTCATTGTATAGAAAAATTGGCTGTGGTTCAACTCATCCGGGAGGGGAGAATTCTGCCCGGCGCACCCATTCCCGGGATGGA
>JARROY010000244.1:0-10472 GCA_037383445.1 Anaerolineales bacterium
GATTTATCTCACATTGTTCTGTTAGATCTAGACAGGGCGGATAGAATTGAGAAGTTTCCGCTGAATATTCCTGACTAAGAATGAATTGAGTGTAGGCTTGCGCATAGGAATATTTTTGATACTCGCTGAAATCAAAGCCAACAATTGCAATAATTTGTTTATCCGGCAAGAACAGAGTTCCATTCGGATCCACCCAAATATTCTGGTAAAACGAGGAGAAATCATCTCCTGGGTTTGCTAGCCCAAGAATTTCGAAAAATTTTTGGTTTTGTTTTATATGATCTTCATAGCCTTCAATTTTTGCATAATCCCAAATAAATGTTTGTAGTCTAGAATCGCTAATTGGATATACAGTTGGACTGGAATTAATTGATGTATTCAAGATTGATTGAATTCCAGATTGAATTGTCTCAAATTCAAGGAGATCATCTTCTAATGCTGGTAAAAGATCAGCGGCAGAAAATAGGTTTAGAACTGTGGTTGTTTCGGTTGGTTGAGGAGTAGGCGTTGAGGGGATTGTTGTTGGGGTATTTTGTGGTAGCTGAGTTTCTGTTGGTTGTGATTGGCTTTCAAGGGTGTTGATTCCAGCTTGTAGTTCTGGAGAAGAGTTTTTTAAGAGATCAATAATTTTGGGAGAGGAAACAAGAATTGCTGTTAATCCAACAATGGCTAAAATACCAAAAATAATGAAAAGATTGAGAGGTATTCCTAATATTTTTCTGCTTGATTTCTCAATTGTAGTGGGGGCATAATCCTCCTGTAGAGAACCATCTTGGGAATGCTCGGCTTGTTCTGCAATTTCATGGTAAAAGACAGGGGGTTTAGATTCTTTTACTTCCTCCTCAACGACTTTGCGTGGTTCCTTTTCCGATGGCGCTTCGCCAAACAATCTTTGCGATAACAGATCTTCTCCGGGAGTTTCTATTGTCTCTTTTGAGGAGAGGGTATTTGAAATTTCGATTGACTTTTCAGTTTTACCAGTTGTTGCGTTTTGCGCTGTAGCGTCGCTAAGTTTTGATAGACGGTCAATAGCTTTTTGATGATCTGGTACCAACCTGATGACTTGTTGCAAAGCATAAATTTGTTTGTCAATTTTTGGAACTGTGAAACTTAACATGTACCATGCTTGCGCATTTTCCGGATCCTCACGGAGAACATTGATGATTAATCCGCGTGCTGGTTTAGTTTTCCCTGTTTTAATGAGTTCGGCTGCTTGTTTTAAAGAATTAAGGTTTTCTGGATTCATTCTGGATTTCCTGAGTGCTAGGACTGTTGTTAGATTATATCTGAATTAGGTGTTTAGCATCAGGAAAAACTAAGCCTAAAACTCGGACTCATCAAAATCGATTTCTTCGAATCCTTCGTCTTCCCAGTTGTCTTCAAAGTCCTCTAGATCATCGTCATCATCGTCAAAGAATTCTTGATCGATGAATTGATCTGGATCTTCAGAATATGTCAGGCAGCCATCCTCAGGATCTAATTCAATCGTAGAGGCGATGCATAAACCTTTTGAGAGGAATACACAATCTTCATATAAACATCGTATTCTTGGCATATAGCTCTCCTCTTACTCGATGAAAATTATCCAGTGTCGAGTTTTACCACATCTACAAGTTCACCTTTATTTAAAAATTTTACACCAAGCGATAAAATTATCAAAGAATTTCCGGGAATTAATGCATATAGATTGCCAGAACTTTGGTTGAATGCAGGTTGTACCACAGTTTCACTATCTAAATTGGTTAGTGTGGCCGGGATATAGGTCTCTCTTCCATCTGAGCTAACGGCTTCCAGCAACTTAGCTTTTTGAAATGTGAAAGGGATAACCTTGTTTGTCATCATTTTTTGTAACGCGGGTCGAACAAATACATGAAAACCCACAAAAGCGGAAACTGGATTTCCTGGCAAGCCAATAAAAGGTATGCCCTTATATTCTCCAAACGCTAAAGGTTTCCCTGGACGCATGTTGACCCGCCAAAGTTTTAGTTGGCCATGATTTTCGATAACCCTCCGAACACTATCATACGCTCCAACGCTGACGCCTCCCGATGTGAGTATAAGATCAACTCCGGAGTTTTTTAGTTCCTGCAATGCGAATATGACAGCTTCCTCATCATCAGGAATAATACCTGATGGGATAATATCAGCTCCGTTGTTTTCTAAAAGGGCTGCTAGCATATAGGAATTTGTATCCCGTATCTTCCCTGGAAGGATTGGCTCACCGGGAGGAACAAGCTCATCGCCAGTAGTAAGTAATCCTATTTTTGGTTTGCAAACCACCTTAACTACAGGCATTCCAGTCATCGCCAATAAAGCGATGTCTTGAGGGCGTATTTTTTGTCCTGGAGAGATTAGAGTTTCATCCTTATTGTAAAAATCCCCACACTTTCTGATGTTAGTACCTTGTTCTGCAGGCTGAAAAACCAGAACCTGATCCGGATATGATGGTTTGGAGAAATCTAAATTGGTATGTTCTACCTGAACAACACAATCAGCGCCTGTGGGCATTTTTGCCCCTGTCATTATCTGCATGGCTTGACCAGGCTTGATTGTATTGGTTGACACATCTCCCGCGGGAATGGTGCCAACTAATTTCAAAGCAATTGGGTTCTCGCGAGAGGCATTTTTTATATCTTTGGTTATGACGGCAATTCCATCCATGCTTGAGTTATCAAAAGATGGAGAGGGTTGGTCCGCAATTACCGGTTCCGCCAGGATTCTGTTTAGTGAATGCTCTATCTTTACTGTTTCATTGTTTAGAGGGGAAAGTGAATCAAGGATTTGCTTTTGTGCGTCCGAAACTATTATCATAAAATATTATCCATTAACCTGGTTTTATCCTGCGAGCTTCCATAACGTTGGGTAAATTCTCCAGAACTGTGAGAACCCTGCTTAATTGTGATATATTCCCTACTTCTAACGTAAGATCGAACGTGGCTAAGTTTTGTGAAACGTCAACTTGAACTTGTTTCATGTTGATTCCTTCTTCTGCAATGACAGTAGATACGTCTCTTAACAACCCATCTCTATCGTAGGCTTTGATGCGTATGTCAACCGGATATGTAGCTTTGGGTTCACCCCAAGAAACTCTCGCTAGTCTTTCTCGATCTCTTATTCTAAGAATATTAGGGCAATCGGATCGATGAATTGTTGCTCCTCGTCCGCGTGTAATGTACCCGACAATCTCATCCCCTGGGGCAGGTTTGCAGCAGCGTGCCATAGTGGTTAGAAGTCCCTTTCTTGTCTGAAAGGGTGAGAAAATTTATGACTTTATTAAGACTCAAGTCACCCACGCCTATGGAAGCATACATGTCGTCTGCTGATTGGTGATTAAATTCCTTGGCTAATTTTCCTAGGTTGACGTCATTATTGGAAATTGAAAGCCGGCGCAATTCTCGGTCTAAGAGATTTTTTCCAGAGAGGACGTTTTGGTTTTTATCTTGTTTTCTAAACCAATGTCTAACTTTGGAGCGAGCCCGATTGGTATTCACGAGTTTGAGATTCGGGTTGAGCCAATCACGGCTGGGCCCGCCTCTCTTTGCGGTTAATATTTCAACTTGGTCTCCTGTTTTGAGGACATAATCTAACGGAACCAATTTGCCGTTGATCTTTGCACCGCGACAGCGATGACCAACCTCTGTATGGACGTGGTATGCAAAATCGATTGAGGTTGATCCAGCTGGCAGGTCGATGATGTCTCCGTTTGGGGTAAATACATAAACCCTGTCACTAAAGACATCCGTTTTCATACTGTCAACAAACTCACCCGCATCATCCACTTCCTGCATCCATTCCATAACCTGCCGCAGCCACATGATCCTGCTCTCGTAATTCTCGTCTCGTGGAGCGCCTTCTTTGTATCTCCAATGAGCTGCAATGCCGTATTCTGCATTTTCATGCATTTCTTGGGTGCGAATTTGTATTTCTAGTGTTTTCCCGTCATCAAAGATCACCGCTGTGTGCAAAGATTGGTAGAAATTATCTTTGGGGGCAGCAATGTAATCATCAAATTCTCCAGGTATTGGTCGCCATTTAGTATGGATCAATCCCAATACGCTGTAGCATGTGGGAACATTTGCTACAAGAATTCTCACAGCGCGGACATCTCGAATAGCATCGAAAGCTAAACCTTTCTGACGCATCTTCTTGTGGATGGAGTAGATATGTTTAGGACGCCCGGTGACTTGAGCCTTAATATCGTGTTGCTGCAGAAGATTTTCTAATTTCGATACAATTTCCTGAACCTGTGTTTCCCTTTCAGAGCGTCTTTCAGCCAAATTTGTTGCAATTTCTTTATAAGTTTCTGGATTTGTGTGCCGGAATCCTAAATCCTCAAGTTCCCATTTGATCTGCCAGATTCCTAATCTGCTGGCAAGAGGTGCAAAAATGTCTAGCGTTTGCCGTGCAATTCTTTTTCTTTTCTCTTCTGGTACAGAGCCGAGGGTGCGCATATTATGGAGGCGGTCTGCTAACTTGATCAGGACGACTCGGATATCATCGCTCATGGCTAAGAAGGTTTTACGAAGGGTTTCTGATGCCAGGTCTGCTTTTCTGCTACGTATTCTGTGAATATCTTCTTGATCTGGGTCTGGCAGCCCACGACGGGCAGCTACCTCTCGTTGTTCTTTTGTCAAAGCTGTTTCTTTTTCTACGATCTGGATACTCTGGTCGCTGCGAGAAACTCTAGGGAGATGGGTTAATTTGGTGACTCCATCGACTAAATAAGCAACTTCTGGTCCAAAATTATCATTAATTTCATCCAACGTCATATTGGTATCTTCTACAGTATCGTGTAAAAGCCCTGCAGCGAGCACATCGGGTGGCATTCTCAGATCAGCAAGAATTGCAGCTACGGCGACACAGTGGCTAATGTAAGGTTCCCCAGAAGCGCGTTTTTGTTCTTTGTGAGCATCTTCTGCAATTCGATAGGCGCGCTTAATCAAGTCCCGGTCTGCAGGCGAATAATAATCTGGAAGGTTTTCTAAGAGTAATTCGAACTTCATATTAGTTTCTCACCCATAGTATAATCACCCATAGGTAATAAAACAAGCCAAGAACTGGGAGATTAAAGTTATTTTACAGAATTCGTTGACAAACTTTCAATTCAAGGTAAAATACTTTTCGCATTGCCGAAGTGGCGGAATAGGCAGACGCGCTACGTTCAGGGCGTAGTGGGAATTACTCCCGTGTGGGTTCGACTCCCACCTTCGGCACAAACACCTTCCCGGGTGTTTGTTTTTAAAATATTCCATAAATCCATGGCAAGTTTAGAAAAATATTTTTTTCAATCCAACATGATGGAAGTTGTTTCAGGCACCCACCGATTTTATTGCTTCTAAGGCTGCATTGTGGAGAAATCCGTTTGTTGCGAGAACCCCCCGATTTTTTGAAAGGGTACGCCCTTGTGTGAAGTCAAGCAGATTTCCATCAAGGTCGGTAATTTTGCCTCCCGCTTCCTCGCAAATTATTGAACCTGCAGCCTGATCCCAAATTTTTTCTCTGTAGTTGGGTGCTTTTTCGGAGATAAGACGGAATAATGCATCGCCAGCCCCAGCAGCAAGGATCGAGTATTTCGCTTGACTGTCGAGTCGTACAGGTTCGACTGTTACCCCCATTGCCTGTCCGATTAAATCCAGTTGAGAGACATTTGTGTGCCCCGCTTCGAAGGATCGAAGAAAACGGGTCTGAGTTGGTTCGGTAATTTCTGATACATGGAGCTGAGAAAATTGCATGCTTCCAAATAAGTCTGTGGTCCATGCGCCTTGACCTCGCTGAGCGACGATGAGTGAGCCAGGACCGCCTATATTCTGAGTTCGCCCATCGGTTAGGTTAGGGCAAGCTAGAACACCTATATCAACCCTCCCTTGAATGATGAGGGCAAATGCCACAGCGTATTGTTCACCTCGTAAAAACCCTTTGGTTCCATCAATAGGGTCAAGCGTCCAAAACCGATTTGTAGGCTTTGAATTACCGTAATCAATCCACTTAGAAATCGATTCTGAATTCGCATTCTTTATCCGTGTTTTGACGAATTTAGTAATCGCCGCTAATGTTTGGTAGTTCTCCGGTATTTGCAAAGCGCTTGAATCCTCTTCTGCTACTAACGGATCATTTGGAAATGTGGATTGAAGCAAATGAGAAATTAACGCCTGTGAAGCAAAGTCTGCAATAGTTACAGGAGATTTGTCACCTTTTGTGAGGGACCCAGAAACCATTTCTGTCTGAATATCTTTTACCAATAACGCTGCTTGACGTGCAGCCTTTAATGCGAATCGGATTTCGGCGGAATTAAGTTCTATCAAGTTTTCATCCTTCAGGTTTAGAATAGAATTCAATTATACCAAATTGCAATAAAATTAAATTGTTTCAAAAAATTGTTGAATGGTGATGAAAGAATTTCTCAAACTACCATTTTAGATTTTTACAAATTAACTGTAAATAGTTTAAATAAAAACTGGTATCAAATTTTAGGCTTCTTTTTATCTTTTTGCCCAGGTGGTTTTGGTTTATCTTGTAAACCTGGTGGAAGATCGTCCTGGTGCTGAGGGTTATCAATAATTCCAGGAGGCAGCCAATCCCCATCTGGTGTATCTGGAGTTCCATCCCCATCTGTGTCAATATATTCAACTTCTTTCAAATTTACAATAAGGTCAGCGGCAAATTTTAATTGTGAGTTGACAACAAGATCTGTCCCAGTAGACCCGGGAATATTTTCAAAGGCTATTAGAGCGTGCTCTAATTCTGCCATAGCTTGTACCAACGCATCATGGGATTCACCAATATCGCTGGTAACAAGCTGATTTAGTATTTGATTCTGGACGGCATAATGTATTGTTACTAGATTAAATAATTTGGCTTGAATATCAGAATTTGCAGCCAGAATTATACCTCTTGCCATCGTTATATTAGTTTTATAGCCGGCAAGAGCAATATCTGCATTTTCCATCTCACCCCTAGACAAATTGATTTGAGCCTCCATTAAACGTTCGGTGGCGTTTTGAAGATAAAGTTCCGTTCGATCAATATCGTCTAAAGCTAAATGGATCTGGGCATTTTCAACTGCTAAGTCAAGGAAATAGAACAAATCACCAGGAGAAGCAGTATCTGCTGCCTGGACACTACCAACAAAACCAAAACCTAAAATAAGTAAAATGAAAATCGAAAACGCAGGGCTTGCTACAAATGTCCGAATAAGACTCCTTCGTTGAGGCCTGATGGATGGTTTAGGTGATTGAGCCTTTTGGGTCTCCATCAACTGATTAAAGATGCGATCCTTACTTCGGTCAACAAATTCTTTTCTTGGCGAGACTTTTTGGAAAGTTTCAAGCTTGTTAGACTTCTCTAATAATTTATCAAACACATTTATATTTTCATCTGCATTTAAAGACGCGGAGTTTTCACTCGGAGATCCTGAGTCAAATATTTTTAGATATTTCTGTAATGCTTTTAGTTTCTTTTTCATTGTTCTTTTTTTAATATTCTATTTTCAACGCTTGTAATGCGCGAAAATGTAATACTCGAACATAATTTTTAGATATTCCCATAAACTTAGCGATTTCTTTTGTATCCATATCTAGAACGTAATGCATAATAATCACACTTTGAAGATTTGGTTTTAATTTTTTAATCGCCTTCGTTAATTCCTCGCTAAGTTGGGCAGTTTCAAGATTCTTTTCTGGATTAGGAAAATCATCTGAAACATTGCTGGCTGTCTCTATATCTAGTTCAACCTTATTTGTCCTATATTTATCTATCACCAAATTGTGGGCTATGCGGTAGAGCAGAGCTTTGAAATTTGATTGTTTTTTCGGCTTTTCAATCGTGACGGTAAACGCCCGAAGAAACACTTCTTCCGTGAGGTCTTCTGCCTCATGATGATCGCCATTTACCTGGAAAAAGATGTAATTGTATATTACTGAAAGGTATCTCTCGTATAAGACGCTAAATGCGCGCTTGTTTCCTTTGGCGACCATCCCAAGAAGGATTTCATCCGAGAGATTAACGTCATCATTTTGTTGACGCCTCTCTGTTATATTTAACGAATTGGGTTCAAAATCATTACTATTTGGCATAAAATTCATGGATGAATTTTGGATTAATTATTGATTACGCTCGAAAAAATCCTCGTAAAAACAGTATTAATAATATTATATTCAATGTTTGGGAAATAATTAGTTGCATCCTTATGTCGAAACAATGATAAATATTCATGTTAAAGTGAGTTTCGGTATGCATATTTTATTGATTTAGATTATCCTAAGTATGTATTATACTTTTAGATCTCTAATCTATGCAACATGGAACAACGCTATGCATAAAAATGAACATATTAACAAATTTATATTTAAAACTGATACACTAAAACAAAAATGATGAATCTTACCCCCAAAATTGAGGCCAGAAAATTCTTAAAATTGTATCTATCACCAATCCCACCAAAAAATATCCTCCAAATGATCGGTTATTGACAAATGCCAGAGGTGCGAAGTATAACGGCCACCCGCCATTTCCTTCGGGAAAATCCGGGGGCTTAGTTTCTGGTTTCGGTTTTCTGAAAGCTGGAATCATCAATTTTAATTGGGGTAATGCTAATAATACAACGAGCATGATCGGTGTGAAATATTTCAAAAGTATCATCAATACAACAAGAAGATAAGATGCAGCCATCATTGAGAGAATTAGATAACGAGATATTTTTTCGCCAAGGATAACCGGAAGTGTATGAATATTTTTGGCTCGATCCATCTCGATTTTATCTATATGCTTTCCGAAAATGACTGTGGTAACACCGAAAACGTAGGGCAAACTGGCTAATACCACATCCCAATTCCATTGGTGGGAGAGAACATAATAACCTCCCCCTATCATGAGGGGACCCCAAACAATGAGAACAGCAATTTCACCTAATGCTATATATTTTAGCGGCCAAGTGTAAAAAAGTACAAAGAAAATCCCTAATCCAAGACAGAGCAAAACTATTTGGTCCCATCCTGAATATGAAAGAAGAAATATTCCAAATGCCAAGGCTATTAGACCGGTGATTCCTGTGTAAACCAGCAATTGCTTTTTGGTCATTAATCCGTTGGCGACAGGTTGAGGACCATACATTGTTCGATAATAATTATCCTTATCAACCCCGCGAATGAAGTCTGTATAATCATTAAAAAGGTTGTTTGTTGCGTGGGCAAAAATTAATCCAATTACGAGCACTAACCAAGGAATTAATGAGAAAGCACTATCTCTGAGAGCAAAAATACCTGCTAGAGCGCCCGATAGAAAGGTCATAATTAGCACAGCAGCACGACTGGCAATTAGCCATTTTGAGATAATATCCAAATCTAACCATTCTGTTTTGTCCACTGAAGGGATAACATTCAGTGCTTTTTTCCACATTGAAAAATTCATTCTTTTTATCTCCGGAAATGTGTTTGGTGGAGGATTTAATATAGAAAATTTTTATTAAAATAAAACGGATTCAAATATGAAACCCTAAGTGTGATTATAACATTTTTATATCAAAATTGTCCGTTATTGGTATGAAGTCGGATACAAACAGAGCAATACTATGAGGAGGTTTTCTTCTATGGAGTTTTTGTTGGGGCAACCGTCGACGTTGACGTAGGAGTAGGAGTCTGTGTATTGGTAGGTGTTGGGGTGTAGGTCGGGGTTGCTGTTATATAGGAGGTATTGAAACTTATAATGCTAGGGGAGCAGTCTCTTTCGGGGCCTTCATTATTGCATGCTTCTACCTCAACATAAAATTCAGTCGCAACACTGGAATTAAACGGAATAATCATATACCCAGTTTGTCTGAAATCCAATGTGTTCACAGTCAGGACGCATGTATCCATGCTGTGCCCGAATTGATTTCCCGCAACGGTAACTTGAAGAATTTTTCCAGGCATGGTAAACAACCTGGCACGCCAATTTTGCAGAATTCGTCTTGAATAATTAAATACACTTACAATTAACACTTCTTGCCCATTGCAAATTGTCACCTGGTTGAATTGAAATCTCGCCTCTGTACTCGGAGTTGGTGTTGGGGTTCTTGTTGGAGTTTTTGTGGGAGGTGAGGCGAATATCGGCAGACGGCCGATTGGCGCAACTAATGTGGTATAAGCTTTCCAAAGCCAGCAGGTTCCTGAGTCATTTGGATTTTGAATGACCCAGTAGTAGCTATCCTGACTTTCACCAACCACAACTACTGTTTGGCCACCAGTTACCAATGTTTTCCAATCATAGTGGTTGCTTGGACCAGTACGACAATTGGTGTCTTTGGATACAATAACTTGGGCTGGAGAGGTTGGCGATGGGAGAGATAGGGTGTTTGTAGGAACCAAAGTTGGGGTGAGTGTTAATGTGGGTGTATGGGTTGCGTTTGGATTTGGGGTATTGGAAATTTGTCTGGTGGGTAAGGGGGGGATGGTTTCAGTGGGTTGTGCATTAGATGTTTCTAAAATTGAATATTCAGC
>JARROY010000245.1:0-5666 GCA_037383445.1 Anaerolineales bacterium
AATAGTTGGAATTGGCTAATATAGCTTAGCTTAAGTTTATTAACAACCCTTTAAATGTAGGTAAAGGTTGTGTAATTATAAGAAAACCAATAGCTGCTTCCAGTGGGAAGAAATTTAAGTAAATTTGTGGTGAAAGTTTATTGATTTTGGTTAAAGAGTTGGGTGAAAGGAAAAAATTAGCCTTCTAATTGGACATTAGTCTCGAACTGCCAGCTTCCTAATTCGAAGTTTTCCTCGATGATGTCCTTTGTTCCCAATTTTTCTAAGCTATCTGTAACAAAACTGCAGCAAGACCCACTAAAGACTTAAACTAGCAACTCCTTAAAACGGCAAAAGTGGCAGTCTTACGAGAGTAAAATGCCACTTTCATTTGCGCACCCGGAGGGACTCGAACCCCCAACCTACTGATTCGAAGTCAGCCGCTCTATCCATTGAGCTACGGGTGCAGTGGCCCAATTATACCGGTAAACGCCCTTTTTGTGAGTGTTTACCCCGGGCATGGGGGAAACCTTTTTTCCATTATATCCAAGATCAGCGATGCGGTGCAATTGCGTGCAGTTTTTGTAGAACACATGGAAATTATGAAACGCGTGAATACCTATTGAGATACCTCACCATCTCTGGATTCAAGTGACATTTTTTCAACAAATAGACCCATTGGGCCCTTTTGTGGTTGCATTGAAATTCGCCGAGGAACATAACCAATCAGTTATATCAGTTTATAATTTTAATATTCATCTGCCACCAAACCAATCTAAATCGAGGTGTATCCATGAAACAGTTTCCCATCCTGTTTACCCTATCCATATTTATCACCTGTCTAACGGCCTGTGAGCAGCCAAACGAACCAACAACTGAGCTGACCCAAATTGAAACCGGCGCTTCCGAAGAAATCTTCGAGATTAGCGGCACCCGATTTACGGCTCAGCGTATTGGTATGGATGGGGTCGGTTTGGCAGCCGCAGATCTCAATGATGATGGGCACCTCGATGTAGTGGTTGGTGGAGAGCCCATGCTGACCATCTATCTGGGAGATGGCACAGGCAGGTTGGACAAATTTAGCCAGGCACCGGGTGGTCAACAGCCAGATAATTTCGCTCTGGCAGATTTAAATGAAGATGGGGATATAGATATCATCATTGCCAACCACGATACCGACCATCTTACGCTCCTCTTGGGGATTGGAGACGGGACCTTCCAATCAGCCCCCAACTCACCATTGCGCATTCCGGTGAGCCCCCATCCACATGAGGTGCGGGCCATGGATATCGACAGAGACGGACATTTGGACTTAATCGTGGATAACCGCGATGGAAAAGGCTATCTGATCCTGAGAGGCTTGGGAGATGGCAGCTTTGAATCAGTCACCTCCGTGGATGTAGGTGGAGACCCGTACCGCGGCATGGCACTCGGGGATCTAGATGGAGATGGTGATCTGGATCTGGTCTCACCTAATCCAACCGAGGTAGGGGTATTGCTCAATCAAAGCCGTGAGCAGATCGTCTTCCAGCCAAGTGAATATGTCGCTGCTCAGACCCCCTTCTCGGTTGCACTGGGGGATTTTAATGGCGATAGCAAACTCGACTTGATCACTATTTTGGGGCAATGGCGCTGGAGGATTCGTAGCAGCGGACAGCTCACCTGTACAGTTTGCCAAAGGCGCAAAGCAAATTGCAGTGGGAGATTTTAACGGCGATAAGATCGACGATGCTGTCATTTCTGCCTACCGTTCTACGGATGTGCTGATCATATTCGGTGGAAGCGAAGCACTTCAATTCGGCACCTTACCAGGGATCGAACATCCTTGGAGTTTTGCAGCAGCTGACCTAAATGAGGATAACATCGACGACTTAGTAATCGGGGACGATACTAGCCCAGAAGCACTCATCTATCTCAGTCTCTCCAACAAGTAAAAATGCTGGTTTTTCTCCCACCTAAGAGAGTTATTACCTTTGCGCCTCAAGCATGCGGACATCTTCTTCTTGAGCTATCCGGGAGGCTGTTCCCCTTTTTTAATTGGAGTTTGCCGGGTAAAATTATAAAAATTTATTCCGTCAGGGTAAGGTTTTCAGCTTTAGTTGAGAAAAAGCGTATTTGCCAATTTTCCAACGCATCTATCTCATTGCTCAACCACCCATCCATATATTCCTTCGAGTACGTAAGATAGGCCACAGATCAAATATAAACCGCCGCGATATCCAGATTTTACACATCTTGCAGTAACAAGTGGATTAAATTATGCAAAGACTCCGGCACACCCCTTTTCATGAGCGAACAGCACCTCTCTGCCAGCCTCAAAACTGGCGGCGATGGGCGGGCTACCTAGTGGCAGGCTCGTACGAACTAGCACTTGACCGTGAATACTGGGCAATCCGCAACAGCGCCGCGCTGATTGATGTCTCACCGCTGATGAAGTACCTCATTCAGGGACGCGATGCGGCGCGCCTCCTCAACCGCGTTGTCACACGCAATATCGACAGGCTGCAAGTCGGGCAGGTTTACTACACAGGTTGGTGTGATGAAGACGGCAAAATGCTCGACGATGGGACCGTCTCCAGGTTGAGCGAATCAACCTACCGGCTCACCTCTGCCGACCCCAGCTTGCGCTGGCTTACGATGAATGCCGTAGGACTCCAGGTAGAGATAACAGAGCAAACCGAAAGCATGGGAGCACTAAGTTTGCAGGGGCCAAACGCCCGGCTGATCTTAAATCGCTGCTGTCAGAGTCCCGTAGACGAATTGAAGTATTTCTATCTAATGCAAAATCACCTATCCGGCATCCCTGTGACGATTTCCAGAACCGGTTACACCGGCGATCTTGGCTACGAGATTTGGATGGATAGCGCCGATGCACTCCTCGTTTGGGATGCGTTAATCTCGGCAGGGGAGGATTACAGCATCACGCCAGTTGGCATTCTGGCGATGGATATCGCCCGCGTGGAAGCAGGGTTGTTCATGATCGAGGTCGATTACACCGCATCCAACCACGCTTGGATCCAGGCGCAAAAGTCGTCACCCTTCGAGTTAGGGCTGGGCTGGACAGTCAACCTTAACAAACAGGGATATTTCGTCGGACGACCCGCTCTCGAGCGTGAAAAGCAATCGGGCTCGAGCTGGAAATTGATGGGGCTCGAAGTGGAATGGGATGGCATGCAGCGTCTGTTCGCAGATGTGGATCTGCCGCCGCAAATCCCGAATATGGCTGTCAGAGAAAGCCTGCCAGTTCTGGCAGGCGATAAACAGGTCGGCTATGTTTCCACCTCCACTTGGTCACCTCTGTTGAAGAAGTATATCGCTCTCGCCCATCTGCAAAAACCGTATTACCAAGTCGGTACAAATGTGACCATGGAGATCACCGTGGAGCATCACCGCCAGCACGCTCCTGCCAGGGTAGTCAAACTGCCGTTTTATGAACCGGAATGGAAGAAAAAACACTTTAAACAGGGTTGAATGCCGTAGTAATTTAGTCCAAAATTGGGATATTTTTATGTCAGTAAACCAGTATGATGCAATCGTTATCGGGGCAGGCCACAATGGGTTGGTCGCTGCGGCATATCTGGCGCGAGCCGGCAAGAAGGTCATCGTGCTGGAAAGGCGCGGAATTATCGGCGGTGCAGCGGTGACAGAGGAAATCTTCCCGGGCTTTAAGTTCACCGAGTTTTCGTATGTGGTCAGCTTGCTTCGCCCGGAGATTATTCGCGATCTGGAACTGCCCAGGCACGGCCTGAAGATCCTGCCGCTGCCTTCCACCTTTACCCCAATGGACAACGGTGATTACCTCGGGCTGTGGGAAGACCACGACCTGGCGCGCCGTGAAATCTACCGTCATTCTCCCCTAGATGCCGAAGCCTACGATGAATATTCGCGCGTTATGGCGCGCGCGGCCAAGGCCATCAAGCCGATCATTAACCTGGTGCCGCCCGACCCCTCTTCGCTGCACCCACGCGATCTGATGGGCATGCTCAAACTCGGTCGATTTGCGATGGGATTATCCGAAAAAGAGCTCTATACCATCGCCAAACTGGTCACCCAATCCTCTGCCGACCTTCTCGAAGAATGGTTCGAGACCGACGCCCTCAAAGGCACCAAAGCGGCCAGCGGTATCATCGGGACCTTCCTCGGTCCGCGCTCGCCGGGAACCGCCTACGTGCTGCTTCATCACTACATGGGAGAGATCGACGGGGTCTTCCGCGCCTGGGGATTTGCCAAGGGCGGCACCGGTGGGGTCAGTAATGCGATTGCCGGGGCGGCGAAAAACCTCGGGGCTGAGATCAGAGTCAATAGTTCCGTCGCACAGGTCATCGTCAAAGGTGGCCGCGCCGCGGGAGTCGCTCTTGAGAGCGGCGAAGAGTTCTATTCTAAAGTTGTCTTTTCAGCGGCCGATCCAAAAAGGACTTTTCTTCAATTTGTCGATCCAAAATATTTTCCCGCCGAGTTTGTCCAGTCGATTAAAAATTTCCGCGTGCGCGGCTCATCGGGGAAACTCAACCTGGCCCTCTCAGAACTGCCTGAGTTTACTGCCTTGCCCGGTGAGAAAACTCCGCTCCGCGGCGCGATTTCTATCAGCCCCAGCATCGATTACATCGAACGTGCCTACGACGACGCCAAATACGGGCAGTTTTCGCGCAGACCCTACATCGATATGATCATCCCGTCGATGATCGACCCCGACATGGCTCCACCTGGTCAGCATGTCGCTTCCTGCTTTGTGCAGTATGTCCCCTACGACCTTGAAGGCGGTTGGGACGAGACCCAAAAGGAGGCGTTTGCCGAAACGGTCATCTCTACCCTGGAGCAGTACGCGCCCAACATCCGCCGCGCCATTATCGGAAAGCAGGTGATTACCCCAGTGGATATCGAACGCATCGCTGGCATCACCGGAGGCAATATCTTCCACGGCGAACTGCTTCTTCACCAACTCTTCTTTCTGCGCCCCACCCCCCAGTGGGCCGACTTCCGCACGCCTCTGCCCGGCTACTACTTGGCCGCCAGCGGGGCGCATCCCGGGGGCGGGGTTATGGGGGCGGCAGGCAAAATGTCGGTGCAAGAAGCTCTCAAGGACGGCCTGCTATGAACAGGTACGACGCAGTCATCATCGGCGCAGGCCACAATGGGTTGGTCTCTGCGGCTTATCTTGCCAAAGCCGGCAAAAAAGTTCTCCTGCTCGAGCGCCGGGACATGCCTGGCGGTACGCTGATCACAGAAGAATTCGACAGCTTTAAAGCCGATATGCTTCAATCTGGAACCCTGCGTCCGGAGATTATCAGGTCGCTAAACCTGCCTCGCTATGGCGGCAGCCTCCGGCCCGCATCTCCCCATTCGGCATGCATCTCTCTCCTGCCCGATTCTGCCAACCTCGTCCTCCACTCCGATCCTATAAAGGCTTCCGAATCAATTAAGTATTTCTCCGCAAAAGATGCTGCTCGCTGGCCTGAATTTCTGGCCTTCATGTTCAAAGCAACTTCCTTTCTCGATGCGGCCTACCGCACACCGATGCCGCGCCTGCCAAAACTTGAAACCCTGCGCGATGGGAAAGAGCTTGTCCAGCTGGGGCTTAAGCTGCGCTCCATGGGAAGAAAGGACATGCTTAACATTATCCGCACCTTGCCGATGACCGCTGTCGAGTTCGTGGAAGAATGGTTCGAGAGTGAGCAGTTGAAAGCTGC